>CAZSTC010000143.1:0-2505 GCA_964609795.1 uncultured Verrucomicrobiota bacterium | reverse complement strand
TAAAAGGTTTAGCCTGATCTCAATGAGCGCTTTAAAATCATATTTTCCCCCGGGCTACCCCCGGAATATCTGGCATCTTCTTTTGCTGATATCCGCGTTCTTTGCCACCGCATTCACCATAGTGGATTTGGTGCTTATTTCCGGGGAGACTTTTCCTATTTTGCTCTTGATGCTGGGGTTTGTTGTTTTGGCCCTTTTCTGCCTCTGGAAAGCTGCCGGCTGTGTGAGGTACTGGGCCATGTTCCTGTGGTCCGGATTATTCTTGATGGTCGGAGCGACTTTTTGTTCTTCGCATTCTTCGAGTGCTATCACCTATCAGTTATTCCACTTGTTGGCTGGTATCCTATTGTTTGTTTTCTTTTGGAATCTGGGACGTTTTGACTGGCGAATAGGTGTTCCTCTTCTTCTTTTATGCTTAGCCTTTTTCGGGGTGGCGTTTTATCCCGCGATGGATCTCTTTAACGTATTTCCGAACAAAGCCTCTGTTTTTTTTGCCGGTTTCTTGGTACTTTACTGTCTTAGTGTAATTCTGGCCTTAAGTGCCAGAAAGTTACCCGGCTTCCCTTGGCTAATTGCGGGGCCCTCGCTCCTTCTTTTTGCGGTTCTGTTGATTTATGTGCTAGATCTCCTTTTTGGACACAACGAACAGTTGATGTTTGACGTTTTAGCCTATTTTTTTATCCTCTTACCGATTTTTCCGATTCTTATGATTGTAGGTGCGTCTCTTTTCACCTTGAAGATGGACCCCGCGAAATTGGAGGAGATGCTCCGGAAGGCCACCCCGGTCAAAGAGGTTGACGCGGTATTTAATAGTTTTGGCTTGGCCTCAATAAATGCTTTTAGATCGTTTTTTGCCACGGACTTCCCAAAGAAAGTGTGGCATCGTCTTTTGCTGATATCCGCGTTCCTCGTCACCGTATTCACCATAGTGGATTTGGTGCATATGATGTTTTTTTCCTCGGTCTATTATCCTGTTAGTGTATTGCTTTTGATGCTGGGGCTTGTTGTTTTTGCCCTCTTGGCCTTCTTCTTCCTCCGGAAAGCTATCGGGTGCGTGAGGTACTGGGCTTCGTTCTTATGGTTGGGACTTTTTTTGCTGTTTGCGGGGGGAATTTTTATTCATCTTGAGAGTTATTCTATTCCCCATCAGTTGGTCTTATTGCTGGGCAATATACTACTGCTTGTTTTCTTTTGGAATCAGGGAAATTTTAATCGGCGAACCCTCGCTCGTCTTTTCCTTATCTTTACCCCCCTTTCCGGAATAATGTTTCTTTCTGGCCTATGGTGGAATATTGCTGATGTTCGACTGATGTTTGGATTCACTATTGTCCTTATCATCTACTTCGTTTTTTACAGCCTTTTTGTGATTACGGACGTGAATTCAATCAAGTTGCTTAAGCTGTCCGGATTCCGTTGGCTCTTTGCGGGGTTCTCGCTCATTCTTTTTGCTATTCTGTTGATTTTGGCGGGCAATTCCTATTTTAAAAACAATATTGAGCCGTTTTTCCCTTTCTTGTTCATCCTCATCCTGATTTCTACGGTTCTTATGACTGTCGGTGCGTCTATTTTCACCCGGAAGATGGACCCCGCGAAATTGGAGGAAATGCTCCGGAAGGCCTCCCTGGTCAAAGAGGTTGATACGGTATCTAATAGTTCTGGCTTGGCCTCAATGAATGCTTTTATATCGTGTTTTGCCACGGGCTTCCCCAAGAACGTCTGGCAGCTTCTTTTGCTGATATCCGCCCTCTTTGCCATCGTATTCACCATAGTGGATTTGGTGTGTACTAACGAGGCCCGTTTTATATTGCCCCCGATTTCAGGGCTTGTTGTCTTGGTCTGTCTCTGTCTTTTGAAAGCCTCCGGCTGCGTGAGGTACTGGGCTTCGTTCCTCTGGTTGGGACTTTTTTTACTGGCTGCGGTGTCTTGTATTGTTTTTTTGAATCCTTTTTTGAATCGTTCCTTTACCAATCTATATCTACTGTTCTATTTGCTGGGCGATATATTGCTGCTTGTTTTCTTTTGGAATTTGGGAAATTTTAATCGGCGAATCCTCGCTCTTCTTTTCCTTATCTTTACCCTTATTCCCGGAATGGTATTAATAGTATCTCTCTCTGAACCGAGGTGGTGGGATACTACTGAGGCTGGACTGATGTATGGTACTATATGCATTATCGTCTACTTTGTTTTTTACAGCCTTTTTGTGATTATGACCGTGAATTCAATGAAGTTGCCCGGATTCCTTTGGCTCTTTGTGGCGTTTTCGCTCCTTTTCCCTTTTTGGTTTGTGGCGCTGGTGTTCGGCAATTTAGAAATTTTAGATAAAAATAGAGATTGGTACTTCGCTATATTCTTTCCCCCTATTCAGTTCTTGTTATTGATTTTTTCTCTGATTTTTATGATGGTCGGTGCGTCTTTTTTCACTTTGAAGATGGACCCCGCGAAATTGGAGGAGAGACTCCGGAAGGCCACCCCGGCCAAAGAGGTTGACAGCGGTATCTGAAAGTC
>CAZSTC010000142.1:0-2535 GCA_964609795.1 uncultured Verrucomicrobiota bacterium | reverse complement strand
CCGAAGAGGGCAAATACGAACTCGATATCCCCTCAACCGGCAAGACGTTCTTCCGCATAGCTCAATAGAATCTCAATAGTTTCTTAATCAACAGAGATGCGCCCCTCCAAGGGCGCATTTCTGTTATGTGCACCCTCAAATCGTAAGTAGAGCACACGAAGAGAGAAGGAACCCAGAACCACAGATGGAGACGGATGTTCCTTGTTTGTCGTGGTTCTAATCGGGCAGTAGAAAATTCCTCTTTACAAATGGAAGAATAATTCTATTCTGAGTTGTGGTACGCGTTATCTAAATTAGAGAAACACAAAAGAAAAATTATGAAGGCGGATAAAATATCCTATTCGGGCGGCGTTTCGCACCTCATCACATCATTCATTCTTCTGGCATCTCTCCTGATTTTGCCGAAGGTACAGGCAGCCGTCGGCGATAACTTCATTGACGATAACTTCTATTACACCGTCCTGACCGAAGAGGGCACATCCGGCACCGTCTCAGTGGTTAAACGATCGGCTGCTATTCCCTCCGGGGAAGTGACGATTCCCGCTTCAGTCACTCAAGGCTCAGTGACCTATAGCGTCACCAGTATTTGGGATCGGGGATTCCAGAATTGCAGCAACCTGACGAGCATCACCCTCCCCGAGAGCATGACCGAAATTAAGTTGTGGGCCTTCTCCGGCTGCTCCAGTCTGACGAATATCACTATCCCCGATACTGTCACAAGTATTGGAGAGAGGGCGTTCCAAATTTGCAAAAACTTGACGAGCATTACCCTCCCCAAAAGCTTGGGCATCATTGAAACTTATACATTCTACGGTTGCACCGGTCTGACAAATATTACGGTCCCTGATAACATGTACTACATTAGGGAGAGGGCGTTCTATAACTGCACTAATTTAACGAGCGTTGTGCTTGGCAGAGGCTTCTCCGACATAAAGCCGGATGCATTCTTCGGCTGCGTTAATCTGACTGAGATTGCGGTTGTGGAAGACAATCCTTACTTCAGCAGTTTGGAAGGGGTGCTTTTTAATAAAGATCAATCAACACTGTACCTATGTCCCAATGCTAAAGGTGGTGCTTATGCAATACCGGAGGGCGTCATCAACATCGAGGAAAGCGCGTTCGCTGAATGCGAAAATCTGACGAGTATCACGATTCCTGACGGTGTTTCCTTTATTTGGCGCAGAACATTCGAGGGTTGCAGCAGTCTGACAAGCATTACTATTCCCAATAGCGTGTACTATATCGGTGAGGAAGCATTCAGTAGATGTAGCAGCCTGATTAATATCACAATTCCATATCTGGTGCCCGAAATCGGTTCTTACGCTTTTAAGGACTGCAGCAGCCTGACGAGTATCGTCATTTCTCGGGGGGTGACCTCTCTCTTGAAGGGTGCATTTCAGAATTGCACCAGTCTGAAAACTCTCTATTTCAAAGGTAATATACCCATCCTGCAAGAGGATGTTTTTAAGAATTGCACTGCGTTGGAGACCGTTTACTACGTAGAGGGCACCTCCGGTTGGAGCGACCCCTGGAAGGGAATCCCGGCGACGACGTGGGAACCGGAGCCGGCCGGCGGCGATGTCTTCACTGATGAGAACTTCAGATATACCGTCCTGACTGTCGAAGGAACGACCGGAACCGTCTTGTTGGATAAAAAAACAGATACTGTCTACTCCGGGACAGTGACGATTCCCAGCTCAATCAGCAAGGATTCTATGACCTATAGCGTCACAAGAATAGAAGAGAAAGCGTTCGCTGATTGCGGCACCCTGACGAATATTACAATTCCCGATGGCGTAACCAGCATTGGAAATCGTGCGTTCGAGAATTGCTCAAATCTGACGGATATTACAATTCCTGAGAGCGTGACCCGCATTGGGAATGCTGCATTCCATGCTTGCAGCAGCCTGACGGGACTGGTAATCCCTGAGAGTGTCACTTATATCGGAGGTTTTGCGTTCTCTGGTTGCACCAGTCTGACGAGTGTTGTAATCCCCAACGGTGTCACCGCTATTTGGAGTTGTACTTTTAGCGGCTGCAACAGTCTGACGAACATCACGATCCCCGATAGCGTGACCAACATCGCGGATTACGCATTCCAGGCCTGCAGCAGTCTGACGAGTATCACAATTCCCGATAGCGTGACCAGCATTAAGAATTATGCTTTCTCCTATTGCTCCAGTCTGACGAATATCACAATTCCCGATACTGTCACCTACATTAGTTATGGTGTGTTCGCTGGTTGCAGCAATCTGAAAAGTGTTGGGCTTAGTAATAGCACTACCCTCATTGAAAGTCATGCGTTCGAAAGTTGTCACAACATGACGATTATTACAATTCCCAATACTGTCACTAATATTATGGAGTACGCGTTTTTAGATTGCAGCGGCCTCTCACACATCGCTTTCGATGGAGATGCACCGAAAGTTGAAGCTAATGTTTTTAAAAATTGCCCCAAACTCAAAATTATTTGTTATGCGGAAGGCACAAGCGGTTGGACCAATCCATGGAATTCGATAAAAACAGTCTGCCTAA
>CAZSTC010000141.1:0-2590 GCA_964609795.1 uncultured Verrucomicrobiota bacterium | reverse complement strand
ACGACCGGATTGCGCCAGGTCGATGGCGGACCGTAATCAATCCGGGAGATGTTGAGCGGCCGTGTGGCCGATTCCGGACCCCAGGTCCCCGCAGGGTAAAACTCTTCAGGCGTCAAATCCTTCCCGTACCAGTGACCCCGGATCACGTCGGCGATACTCCAGGCCGATTCCACCTCGTCCCGCCGGATAAAGAGCGTCGAATCCCCGGCCATCGCCTCCAGTAGCAGCCGCTCGTACGCCTCAGGCGTATACGCCCCAAACTCCGAATCATAGGAAAAACGCAGCCTCACCGGCCGGATCTCCGTGCTGGAGCCGGGCACCTTCCCGTTAATATGCAGCGTAATCCCCTCATCAGGCTGAAGCCGGAGCGTGATCGAATTTTGATCCAGATTCGCCCCGCACTGCGCCGCAAAAAGCGTATAAGGCGCCCGCTTGAATTGAAACCTCACCTCACTGGCGCTCACCGGCAAATTCTTCCCCGTCCTGAGATAAAAAGGCACCCCGGACCACCGCCAGTTATCCACCAATAACCGCGCTGCGACAAATGTCTCCACGTTCGATTTCGGGTCCACCTTAGCCTCCTCACGGTACGCAATCCGCTGCTCGCCGTCCACCTCCCCGGCCGTATACTGACCGCGAACGATATCCTCTGCCGCTGGCATCCGGATCGAGCGAATCAGCTTCACTTTCTCATCCCGAATCGCCTCAGCTTCCAGCGAAGTCGGCGGTTCCATCGCCGCCAGCGCCATCACCTGCAACAAATGGTTCTGGAGCATATCCCGCGTCGCTCCTGCCTCTTCGTAATATCCGCCGCGGCTTCCTACTCCGATCTTCTCGCTCACCGTAATCTGCACATGCCCCACCATCTGCCGGTTCCAGAGCGGCTCAAGGACACTGTTCGAGAAACGGAACATCATCATGTTCTGCACCGTCTCCTTGCCCAGATAGTGGTCGATCCGGAAAATCTGACTCTCGTGAGCATAGCGCGATATATCGTCACAGAGCTTGCGCGCGGAGTGCAAATCGCTTCCGAAAGGTTTCTCCACCACCAGCCGCTGGCCGTTTCCGGTCACGTTGCTCATTTTTAAAAGCCCGGACCGGCTCAGGTTCTCGATAATTTCCACATATTGCGTTGGAGCCACCGCCATGTAAAACAGAAGGTTCTCCCTCAATTCCGGCTCGGGCGCCCCATCCACGACCTCTTTCAGATTCCGATATGCTTCACTATCCGAGAAATCCCCCTGAAAATAACTCACCCGTGAGGCAAAGCTCGCCCATTCTTCCGCGTCAACCGGCTTGGTCCGCGAGTAGCGTTTCAGCCCCTCCAGAAGCTCTTCTCTCCAGCTCTCGTCGCTCTTGGGCCTCCTCGCGAAACCGATCACCCTGTAAGGCTGGGGCATCTGTTTCTCCTTGTGCAGATGGTAGAGCGCCGGGATCAATTTACGCTGCGTCAAATCCCCGCTGGCCCCGAAAATCACAATCGTGCAGGGTGTTATCTTGCGCCGACGCGTATCCAGACGGCAAACCCTCGGCTCCTCTTCTATCGGAATATGCTGTGTTGAAAACATAACTTTCTTTAGGCTTTAATACCCCTGCCGTTTAATATGCCATAATTCCCAGAAATAACAATATCCACAGACCCTATTACACCTACAAAACCCAAAAAACGTCTCTCGAAAAAACCGGAAAAAATGAAGAATGGGGAACTCTCCCCGAAAACCATGGTGCGTCTGAGAGGATTTGAACCTCCACGGATTGCTCCACTACCACCTCAAAGTAGCGTGTCTGCCAATTCCACCACAGACGCACAAGGCGCAAACACTATTAATCAGTTCTATCCCTGTTTGCAAGACTAATCCCGAAACACCCTTCACTTTTTTGATTTTTTCTTCCCGGAACCGCTCTTTTCCGCCTCCGGACTTGAGTTTATCGGCCCCTTCCCCTATCCTTCGCGGGTCATGAGAACTCGAAAATCGTTATTTTTGGTCGGATCGCTCCTCGCGCTGCTGGTTCTGGGGCTCGTTCTGCCCTCCGCTCAGGCGCAAAACACCGCGGCTCCTCTCGAAAAAGAAGGCAGCCTCGATTGCTTTATCGCCTCCTACTATTTCCCCAATTACCATCCCAACGATAATCGCAACCGGAAATTGAAGGGTGAAGGCTGGTCCGAATGGGAATTAGTCAAGGCCGCCAAGCCCCGTTTCGAAGGCCACCACCAACCAAACGTCCCTCTCTGGGGCTACACCGATGAATCAGACCCCAAAGCCATGGCCCAGAAAATTGATGCCGCCGCCGATTACGGAATCAACGCCTTCATCTTCGACTGGTACTACTACGAAGACGGCCTCTTCCTGGAGAAATGCCTCGAACAGGGCTTCATGAAGGCCACCAACGTCAACCGCCTCAAGTTCTCACTCATGTGGGCCAACCACGATTGGATCGATATCCACCCCTGGAAGCTCAACACTCCCCAGACCCTCCTCTATCCGGGCAAGATCTCACCTGAGGGCTTCGATGGAATGTGCGATTACGTCATCAACACCTACTTCAAACACCCCTCCTATTGGCAAATCGACGGCAAACCCTATTTCTC
>CAZSTC010000140.1:0-2614 GCA_964609795.1 uncultured Verrucomicrobiota bacterium | reverse complement strand
ATTCATTCGACAGAGGCTCTCAAAAGATGTATAACATCCTCTGGCGGCGGGATCGCCAGGCCTTTCCCACGCTGCTCGAAACCTCAACTTTAGATAATGAATATGGACACTTTACAGACTTTGCCCGGTGATGATGTGAGACAGGTGATGTGGCGTTACTCTGAGCGGTATGACCTGCAGATGCTGGTTCAATCGGCGCGTCAGGTGGCTCGCGGGCCGGTGGCTCGGGCTGTGGCGGCCGGAGAGCGCAATTCCCATGAGTGGACTCCTGCCAAGGCCGATCTTTTAACCGCTTTTGACCAGGCGGGCATTACCTCCGCCTTCATGGATACCGAGCACGGCGGCTATATCGACGGACCCAAAAACATGGCGCAGGCTCTGATCTCCTGGGAAATCGCCTGGGTGGATGCGGGTGCCTCGACCGGCGGTATGGCGGGCAATCTGGCCCTGGCTCCCATCCATGAGCGCGGGACCCCGGAGCAGCGCGCCAAGTATATGTCTGGGGCGGTTCCCGTCCAGCCCGGCGAAAACCGCAAACAGTATCGCGGCGCTTTTGCCCTGACCGAGCCTCTTCCCTATGTGGGAGTGGAAACCGGGCTCCTCAGCGGCAAGGTCACCGTCGCCGAGTGGAAAGAGGGTGAGGAACCGATTCTGCAGGTAGAGAAACGCGGCCGCTTCATTACCGGAATGGGCTTTGCGAATTTCGTAACCGCTGCGGTGGAATCCAATGATCCCCGGATTAAGGGCAGTTGCGTGATTATTCTCGAGGAAGATGACCCGGGCACCTACAACCGCGGCACGGCGACCAAAAAGATGGTCCACCAGCTCTCCTCGACCTGCGACCCCATTTTCAGCCTGAAAGTTCCCGCCAACCGTATCGTGGGCGGCTACCAGATTAAAGACGGCGTCATTATCCCCACTTATGACCACGGCAGCGTGATTGAGGCGGTCTTCCGCCGGACCCGTGTCGTAGTGGGTCTCATGACCTCGGCCAAGCTCCTGAGCGCCGTTGAGCCGGTGATTCGCTATCAGAGGACCCGTTTCCGCGGCGGTGAATCGTGCCAGCCGGGCTCCCTGCGCTATGACCAGGGCATCCAGAGCAAGGAAGACGCAAACTATCGCCTGGTAGATATCTGGGCTACCGGAGAAGCAGGCGCCTCGCTCGGGTTCGCAACCGCTAGAATTTATGACGACCTGCAGCCCCTGGAAAAATTCAAGGAGAATTACTTTGCCGAAAAAGGAATCAGCGGCCGTGCGCAAATCCGCGCTCTGGCTGAGCCGACCCGGAACGCTCTGGAATTTATCGAGCTCAGCGCTCAGCCCGTCGGCGTGAGAGATGAAGCCCGCTATGAAGCCCTTAAGGCCGATTCGCTGGTTCAATTCCTGGTCACCGATTCCCTGGCCAACATCCTCTGCCCGGCCACCAAGCTCTGGAATACCGGTTGGGGCACGACGATGATGCGCGAGGCCGTTTCGCTTATGGGCGGCTACGGGATCACGGAGGATTGCCCGGGCTTCCTGGGCCAGAAATGGATGGATGGACAGCTCGAGGCCACCTATGAGGGTCCGGAGGCCGTGCAGCGCCGTCAGCTCAGTATCACAATGACTCAGGAGCTCTTCCTGGCGCAGTTCCGCCAATGGATCAAGACGCTCAAAGCGATCGAAGGAGAAAAAGAGCTCAAGCTCGGAGCCGGACTTCTGGCCGACGCCATGCAGCTCTGGCTCGAATCGCTCGAATTCCTGCAGGCCAATAAGGATGCTAATGACGCCAAGCTCTACTCCACCAATCGCCAGGGTGTGAACTTCCCGCTGACCGATGCGCTCTGCTGGCTTCTGGCCGTGAAGTGCTTCATCGATGATATTCTGGAGCTCGAAGGCAAGGTGAGTGAGAATCCCGATTTCGCCGGTTTCGTGAATTTCTTCGCGCAGCTCGCCACGGTTCAATCCATCCGCGCGGCAGGGGAGGCTTCCCGCATTTGTGCCGAGCTGGTTTATGGTTACGCGGTCTGTCCGGGAATGCCCGCTCTGGAAGAATTTGCCCAACAGCGCACCACGGTGGAGCGCGGAATGGTCGGTCTGCGTATGGCCAAAGACCGCGCCGCGGCGGCCCTGACCCGGGTCATGATCCCCGAAGCGCTCGATTATCCGGTTTAAGAATTCCTCCCACTCAGGGAGAGACAATAAATACCCCGGGGCCTAAAACTCCGGGGTTTTTTAATTTTCCCCCAGCGTGAATCGTTTCAACCGCGGTTTTTGACCACAGATTACGCAGATTTCCGCAGTAAAGGGTCGGAGCCCGGAGGTCTCCATGTCCAGCCCATAGCCCGGAACCTTTCCCCATCTGTCTCCGTACCCCACGGCCACACGCCTTTTCCCTCTGCACCCCGCTGGGGTGCAGCAAATTTGAGGTATGCGGAGCATACCCATCTCATAGCCCGGGGTCAAATACCCCGGGTAAACCATCCACCCCAAGACACCACCCGACCCCGTAGGGGTCGCATCCTCCACCCCTTAAATAATCTGTGTAAATCTGCGTCATCTGCGGTTCTCTGTTCGTGACCGGGACTATTCCCCACCGGGATTCGTGTCCAGAGGACTCTTTGCCCATCTGTCT
>CAZSTC010000139.1:0-2624 GCA_964609795.1 uncultured Verrucomicrobiota bacterium | reverse complement strand
GATTCTGGGAGTAGCCGCTGAAGAGCGGGTAATTGAAATCGGGATATCGCTGGCGAAAGGCCTGTTCATTTTTGGCCAGGACGACGCTCTTACCCGGCTCCAGAAGATGAGGGCCAAACGTATATTGAATACCGTCGGTGATCTTCACACCCTCCAGGTCGATGGGCTGAGAACCGCAATTGCTCAGCTCCAACCAGGCGTAATCATCCAGATTATCGCTCATATCCCCGGACTGTGCCTTGGGGGAATACATCAGCTCGGTGATGCGGAGTTGTTCATAGCGGCCCAGATCTTTTCCGGCGTAGGTTTTGGAGTCAATCACCTCACCGTCGCGGCTCTGGAGCGTGAGCAGGCGATCGCCCGAAAGATTCATCGCTCCCAATGGGCCGATGGCCAATAGCCCCTCACCGCTGCAGGGAAATTCAGAGCGTGAATGGAACCCGTTTGTATTCAGGTGGCCCGCCACATAGAGCGTATCGCCCGGAATCAAAACAGTGCCGGGCGGGAAATCAAAATTCGCCAAACCGCGAAACTTCCACGAGCTCATATCCACAGAATACCCTCCGGTGTTGGTGAGCGAAATGTAAGCCTGACCCAGACCGCCGCTCAAGGCAGAGGGGACGATCTCAGCAATTTTTATCGCCCGGATATAGTCGGTGCCGGTCGGCTTGGGGCGAATATGCCTCAGCTCATCTTTGAGGAAAGCTTTGCGGTAGACAAAAAAGATGGAGCGAATCTGCTCAAGTTCCTCCTGAGGCGTCCGGGTCAGAATGACGGGCCAAGGCCAGGCTTCTTCATCAAAAGGCCATGCGGCATCATCAAGCTCCATATCGCTGGGACTGATCTCAGGCGGGTTCAACAGTGCTTGAGCGGCGACCATTTTCTCATACGCGTAGCAATTAGCAGGGTAGAGCGGACCGGCCAGATAGAGCTCTTCATTCATCAGAGTCTGAAGCCGGCAGTAGAACATCTCCGCCAGACGCGGGTCCTCCATCATGGCGTCAAAGAAGCCGTTAATCTGAGAATACCAGTGGATGCCCATGTCGTAGAAAATCGTATCGTTGACGTAGCCGCCCGAACTGAAGCGGCCCCAAGTAAGGTCCAGGTCCCATGGAAGCATCATCCACTGACCGGTCTTGCGTGTATCCCGATAGAGATAATAATTTTTCCAGCCCTGATCGGCATGGTTCATGATGTAGGAGGCCGCCAGATAATTGATCAGTTGGGGCATGTCGAAATGATCACAGAGATAGTTCGCACGCTCAGCGCGGGGACGGCCCAGGTTCAGATCCTCGATCAACTCTTCCAGGTCTGAGGTATCTTCCCACTTGCGCGTTTTTTTGTTGGCGGTGCTGGCGTCTGCCATGTGATCTCTCATCTTGTAGAGGGCGCCTTCCGGGTCCAGGCCGATGCGCTCGAGCCAGGTCGAATCGCCATCTTCAATAAGGTCATAAACTCCGTAAAAATTCCCCTCCGATTGAACGCGAACCAGGAAGCTCTCCTGGGCAGGCACTCCGACGTGTTTGAAAAAATCATAGGCAACAAAAGAGCGCACCTTGGATCTATCTGCCAGATTACTCAGGAGCCGCACATCTGAGTAGCGGGGCTGGCCGTCAAAGAGAAGCAGCTTGTGGTCCTTCGTGAAGCTAAGATTGAGCGAGCGTTTGGAATAACCCTGAGTCGTCGTGCCGGCTACGTGACTCCAGACGTTATCGTAGAATTCACCCTTGAAGAGAACGCCGCAGTGGCTCCCCTCAATGGAACCGATCATGGTTGGAACCAGCGGGAAAAGCTCAATCACCGGCAGAAGCGTTTGCGGCTGCTCGGCTGCGATCACGGTACCGAAATAGACAGGAGAATTGGTGTTACTCTGATGCAGCGGCCAGTGCGTATGATAACCTTCGGCATCTGAAGCGCTGATATACCAGCGGACCATCTGGCCCGGAGTGAAGCGCGCGCAGTCGATCGTGGCGCTGTAGAGCCGCGGCGATTCCGGGTCCCCTTCTTCCTCCTGGCAGAGCATCGGAATCCGTTCCTCTTCTTCCCACATCAGGCGCCAGACCAGTGTGACATCCTGCAGTTCATAGGCTGTTTTTTCGACCCGGATACTGACCGTGATCGGTTGATCAACCTGCGGGCGCTCCGGCAACGCGGGGCTGTATTGATAATCGGAGAAGATCGGCCCCTCGTCGGTAATCTCCAGTATATTGGCAGAACCGGGGCTCGGACATTTGAAGTACCGTACCCGACCCTGATCATTTTCTTTGCCGTAGGAGACACCCCAGAACTGCTTGGGGTAGGACACGTATTGACTTACGATCACCCCTTGCGGATTGGTCAGCGCCAGATAGCCGCCCTCTTCGGAGGATATTTTGAAATTCGTATGCAGCTCTCCATACTCCGGCTTGCGATCATGCCCGGAGGCAAAGATCACGATTCTTCCTCCGGATGCAATCGACCGTTTCGGAAACACCCATTTGAACAAATTCTTGGAATTATCGCTGAGTCCCCACCCTTTCAGGTTAACCTCTTCCGAACCCGCATTGTAAATCTCAATCCAATCCGAATCCCAACCATCTTCATCAAGACAACCTCCGTCGCTATTGGCCATGAACTCTGTGATA
>CAZSTC010000138.1:0-2629 GCA_964609795.1 uncultured Verrucomicrobiota bacterium | reverse complement strand
TTCTATGCCGTGGATGCCATCCATCAGGCAATAAATGCGGGAAAGCAGATTTCTTTTGTGTATTGCGAGTATGATCTGAATAAAGAACTTGTGCCTAAACGTGAAAGAAATCCGTATTACTTTTCCCCCTATGCCATGCTCTATCTTGAGGATAAATACTATGTGCTTGGCTATTCAGAGCAACACGGCAAGATTATCACATATCGGGTGGATCGAATGAAATCAGTGGAGGTGCTGGACAAGCATATCATACCGAGACCCAGGGACTTTGACCCAGTGGACTACACCGTCAACATTTTCAGCATGTATGACGGAGAGACCTATAAAGTTAAGCTGCTTTGTCAGAATAGACTGATGAATTACATCATCGATCGCTTCGGAGAAAATGTACATACTTTCATTACTGATTCTAATCACTTTACCGCCACTGTTGATGTGTCAGTCAGTCAAACCTTCTTTGCGTGGATATTTCAATTCTCCGGAGGCATACGGATTATAAGCCCGCCGGCAGTCAAAGAACAATATCGAAAGATGCTCGAAAAGGCACGAGAAGAATAATTTAGCGAGGGGTGCGGTCAAACGACCGCACCCCTTTTTATACCCTCTTGATTTCCTCAAATAAATCAGTATACTATAAGCATATCGGGAACACTTGTTCCAGATAGGAGGAAAATCATATGAGAAGCAAGAGCACAGAGTTGATGCTCCAAATTAAGAGCTATATAGAAAACTATTTTGAGAGGTATGCCGCCACACCTACCGTGAGGGAGATTGCACAGTCGATGCATATTGCTACGTCTTCGGCTTACAGATACCTTGTCGCTATGTCAGAGCGTGATATGATCTCCTACGAAAATGGCATTATCTCAACCCCTAAAATTGAGATGATGTCGCCGGTGGTCAATCCCGCCGCCATCGTGGGTTCCATCCCGTGCGGTACGCCGGACGAACGTGAGGCGCTGGTTGAAGAATACCTGCCGCTTTCTGTCTCTGTCTTCGGGAATGGAAGCTTCTATGTCCTCCGCGCTTCCGGAGATTCCATGATCGATGCGGGAATCGACGACGGAGACCTCATTGTCATCAAAGAACAAAGCACAGCGAATATAGGCGATATTGTCGTTGCTCTGACGGACGAGGACAAAAATACACTAAAGCGTCTGCGCTACGACAGCGAGGAGCAGAGCTATTATTTGCACCCCGAAAACAAGGCGCTGGAAGATATATATGTGGATGACCTTCGCGTCCAAGGCGTTGCCACCCACGTTATAAAGGCGCTATAGCAGGAGGCGGCGCTATATGAGAAAGCAATATATTGATGTCGAATGCCGAATAGACAGGGATGGAATCATTTGTCCCGTAAAAATTTTCTGGGATGACGGCAGAAGTTGGGACGTGAAAAAGGTTTTGCACACCTGCATCGCGTCTCACAATGAATTTGAAGGAATTCGCTATACAATAAAGATCGGTCGCGCGGAAAAATATCTTTACCGTGATGGTCAGCGTTGGTATGTTGACCATTCGCCATAGGAGGTGGCACATAAGCGATGGCGATGTTGTCATACGACCAAATAGAAGAGCTGAGCGAGGGTTTGATAAGGCAGTACCTTGGCTCCGAAGCCGATTCATGCTTCTGTGTGGATATAGAGGGCTTCGTGACAGAGTTTCTCGACCTGCCGCTTTTCTACTATACCTTCGCCGAGAAGGATTCAGATAAAATCGGTTTTATTTCCGATGGGATAACGCCGCTGCTTGTCTACGATAAGGGCGAGATCGTCCCCGCAGTATTCGAGAAAGGTACAATCGTAGTTGAGAAGTATTTGCGTCAGGAGCGCGAAAGCGGTCGGCGCAGATTTACCATCAGTCATGAGGGCGCTCACTTCGTGATGGACAGAGCCTTGCCCCAGGCAGATTTCCACCGCGAATTTGATAACGAGCGCTGCTACGCCAAGGAGGACTTCAAGCGCTTGCTCAATTTTAAGGAAACGCAAATCGACCGTATGGGTGCGGCCATCCTGATGCCGCGATTCATGGTTTACAATTTGGCGGACAAGTATGGCGTTTCAAACGGCATACCGGTCTTCGGAGACTGTGTTCTCCGCCCGGAGGACAATCTGATTATAAGGAAAATGGCAAACGCAATGGGCGTATCGTACTCGGCGTTCTTCATCCGACTCAAGGAACTGAACCTATTGACCCGCCGCAGCCTCTCGGAGTACATCACGGGAGACCTCGGCTTAGGAAAGCAAGGTGTCAGACAGTGAGAACAGTCAGAGCATATTGCCAGAAACCACGCGTTAGTCCGGAGGATCAGTGTAAGCTCGCCCTGTCCCGCCAAGAGGCGAAAGAGTTGATGATGCGCGACATCAATTGTCCGTATTGTGGTTTTCTGGTTGACCGCGTGTTCTCGGACGCTGCCGGACACAAGATGATCTTCTGTAAGAAATGTAAAGAAGAGTACCCCGTCAACCTCGGCTACTTCCGAAGGATGAGAGTATGGCGGCGCAAACACCGTTACAGGCGTGAACGCCAGAAAAGATAGATACCCGGCAAGTTAAATAGAAAACTGAATAGTCAGCAATACGACTTCTAATCGAGCAAGCGGAGAGAATCAGATGAAAATCTGAGGAGA
>CAZSTC010000137.1:0-2759 GCA_964609795.1 uncultured Verrucomicrobiota bacterium | reverse complement strand
CCTCCATGTCCTGATGGAGCTTGGCGAGAGCGGTTTTTGCTGTTTTGAGATCGTCGGGCATGGTCCTATCCTTGTACTCCAACAGAAATACCAGCGCCGACCAGCGAGCCCAGCTTCTGTTTGAGGAATGCCGCACGCGCCTCGACAAACGCCTCGAACGCGACAAAGGTGAGATTAGTCCCTGTCGGTATCAGAAGATCCTCGGCTTTCGTTCCGTTTTGCCTGGCAAGCCATTGCTCGAGCGGCTCGTCTTGCTTGGATTTGTTCTTGGATGAATTCAGCAAATGAAGATTGGCGATGCCGTTCCAGTTCTCTGGATTTTCATAGAAATAGCGCCCTCCCGGATTATTGAAACCGACATGCGCATCCAATCTCTTCTTCCTGAAAGACGCTGCGGGATGCAGGTGATCGATATCGAGAGACTGAGTGAAATCCAGGTCCGGGAACAAGAGCGCCAGAATGGAAAAGCAGGAAGAATCGTCCTTTTGAGTTTTCAGCAATCGGTCGATGAAGTCGTCGTCAAAAGTGAGGTCTTTTGCCGTGCCTCGATAATCGGTCACAATTTCATCCAGAGGGAACCCGGCAGAACCCAAAACACCCAGTCGAATGATCTTCCGCAGATTGGTCAGCAGAGCGTCCCCTTGGCCGCCGAATACTCCCTTGAGCAAAGACATGTGCAGCCACTGGCGGATTCGCTTCCGTTCTTCCTCGTGACGAGCTCTGTTGTTGATGTCCGCATACAGCCCTTGCTTGCCGTTGGTCTTGTCCCGACCTTTGTGGAATAGATAATAGGCAATCGGAATGGCCGCGTTCTTGGCTCTCAGGGCGGCATCGTTGAGGCCGAATGACCGGATGAGGCGAAACACCTCCAAGATACAAGTTTTGATGTCGTCCCATTCTTGCTCGATTTTGGCGACCTGGTCTCCGGTGAAATTCTTGACCTTGAATCGCACATCCGCGTCAGAGAGCATCAAGGCTGTTTTCAGAACGAAATCACGATTGATGGAAAACTCCATATCTGATCCGAAACGGACCTGGTCCACGAGATCGTCTATGTGTTGCCTCGCATCCTTCTTCCAGTTGGCTACGGCGGTGGACATCAGCAAATCCGAGAACGCGAGGGGGGTTCCACCGTGGTTGGTGCGGATGAAAATGTCGAGGACGTGATCGATGGATTGATTGGTTTCGTTGTAGAAGTGGATGGTGCTGTCCCGGCGAATGGCGAAATACAGTCGGGTGAGCGCCTTACGTGCATACTTGTTGGATTCCTGCCCCATCCCTTGGAGAAAATCCATGACGATATCGAGAACGTCATCGTCGGTTTCGGCTGCATCGAAATCGAGGATTTCACCGACCTGAAACCAAATCTTGTCTGCCTTGCCCGTGTCCTCATTGAACTGCGCGTCCGTCAGGAACTTGAACTCGTGGCTCATCATCTCCTCGTTCGATTCTTCATCGAGAGGAGCCGCGAGGTTGAGGTAGAGCTTGCGCGGCGGAAGGATGCTATCGTCCTTGGTTCGAGGCCACCATTTTCTGGGCAGTTTGTATGCGTAGGTGCCCTTGAGCCCGATGTAAAGCGAAGTCAGTCGCTGCTGGCCGTCGATGACGGCAAAGAAGTCACCATGCCCTTTGGTGTCGAAGTCCGGGTTGTTTTCTTCGAAGCGCTCGCAATACCGTTCCAGGAATTGGTAGAAGCGGAAACTCTTCTTGACCTCCGGCTCCCGGACTTCCCAAAACATGAATGTATTGATCGGATAGCCGCGCATGATCGAGTCGAACAGGACGCATATCTGAGAGCTGCTCCAGGTGAATTTTCTCTGAATGGCAGGCAGCAAGTAGCGCCGGTTGACGATTTGATGGATCGCCTTCTCGATAGTTATAGCCTTCTCGTACTCACCAGCCATTTATTCCTCACATTCCGTTCACATTATTTCGTTATTCTGTCCTGCGCTCTCATCAAACCTTCAATTTCAACAGCTCATCGTCCAGCCCATAGCGAACCACGTCGATCCGGTCGCTGCGCTGGGAAACAAAATCTCCTGTCATCACAGGGAGCTGGAATGGGAAGAATGCCGGGTTGTTCAGGAGCAGCCCCAATGCGCCCTTGGCCTCCGGGGTGGCCAGGAGTGCGGACTCGAACATCAGGATGGCCAGGTTTGGCTCGGCAATGCTCACAGGAGCGGCTTTCTCATAGCAGCCTTTGGCCTCGGAATCCTTCAGGGCTCCCCAGGCGACAAAGGAGCGGATGACGAACCGGGCATAGCGGCTGACGGTTTGCCGGTCGCCATACTGTTCCTTCAGGCGGTTGATGATCTGGGTCTGGGTCACCTGATCCTGCAAGGCCAGCAGACGGCCGGTCTGCCGGGCCACATTGAACCAGAACGGATAGACCGCCGAGATCATCCCCCAGTGGACCGCCAGGGCCATGGACGGGTTTTCCCGCAGAAACGCCAGCGAGGCATCCCGGAATGGAATCAACTCGGGGTCAGGAGAGACCCAGATCTTCATCAGATTGTTGACGACAAAGGTCCGGGTCTGATCGCTTCGTTCGCCTTCGGAGCCGTTGCCTTTTCGATCCGCGAGGAACTCATGCAGCTCCTGGCGGATGGTTTTGGCGTCGAGTCCCGCCAGCAGCAGATTGGCTGCCTTCTGCATCCACTCGAAACGGATCGCCTGCTTGATGCCGATGGCTTCATGTCGTTTACCCATCACCGTGTTCTCCTTTCAAACTTCACAAGGGGCACGATGACTTCTTCGAT
>CAZSTC010000136.1:0-2848 GCA_964609795.1 uncultured Verrucomicrobiota bacterium | reverse complement strand
AGGCGACCATCCTTGCCGCAGGGCTTATGGTCCTGAGAACCCACGCCCTGCTGGGACTTGGGCTGATGCTTTCCGCAGGGGAAGTGCCAAGGATTGCCGGAGCCTTCGGATTGGACACCAGCACAAGGGCCAATGTGATGAGTGCTGTGTATACGGCGCAGGCCGCTGTGAACACCACCAGAACCGTGGTGCAGGCGGTAGCACCGAAATAACGCAGAAAGGAAAAAAGCCTATGAAATTGATTTATGTGGCATCCCCCTATGCTGGGGACATCGAAAAGAATACCGAGTTTGCCAAGAGAGCGTGCCGCCATGCAATGGGCGAGGGGCACGTTTTTTTTGCGCCTCATCTGTTATACCCGCAACTCCTTGATGATTCCAATCCACAGGAGCGTCAGGCGGGCCTTGATATGGGGCTTGTCATGCTCCCCCGCTGTGACGAGTTATGGTGTTACGGCGACCATATCTCGCTTGGGATGCACCTTGAAATTGAGGAAGCGGGCAGGCTCGGAATCCCGGTACGCCGGGTAACGGAACAGGAAAACGGCTTTGCCATAGGTAGAGTAAAAAACAATGCACCGGCCGAGGCTCCCGAACAGGCTATGAGGATGGTCTGATGATGACGATGGGGAGCCTCTTCGATGGGATCGGAGGCTTCCCGCTTGCCGCTGTCCGCAACGGCATCACCCCCTTATGGGCAAGTGAAATCGAATCCTTTCCCATTGAAGTGACAAAAATCCGATTCCCTGAAATGCTCCATGTCGGGGATATCACAAAACTTGACGGAGCGGCACTGGCTCCTGTGGATGTCATCTGCGGGGGCAGCCCATGCCAGGACCTGAGTGTGGCTGGGCAGCGTGCCGGACTTGCCGGGGAACGCTCCGGTCTATTCATGGAGCAGACTCGGATCACGAAGGAGATGAGAAAATCAGATGAACAGCGAAACGTACCAGCTCACCTTGTTCGACCTCGATACCTCGTTTGGGAGAATGTCCCCGGAGCCTTCAGCTCCGCAGACGGCGAGGACTTCCGGGCGGTCATCGAGGAGATCGTCCGCATTAAGCATAGTACCTGTGATGTGCCTCGACCTGAGTCCGGGCGCTGGGAATCTGCTGGGGCTGTCATATTGGGAACTGAATTCAGCTTGGCTTGGCGTGTCTTGGACGCTCAATTCTGGGGAGTCGCCCAGCGTCGCCGTCGCATCTTCCTTGTCGCAGATTTTGGAGGCACAACCGCACCCGAAATACTATTTAAGCAAGACGGCCTGTTTGGGGATATTGCGGAGAGCGGAAGCCAGGGGCAAGGAGCTGCCGCCCCAGCTCCGGGAAGCACTGACGATACAGTCGGGTCTTGCCTGACTCCATGGGATGTACAGAGCCGCCGCATTTTTGAGGAAACCGGAACATGGCCCGCTCTCTATAGCGGCGAAGGCGGCGGGCATGGATATATACAGACAGAAGAAAAAACGGCGATAGCCTTTGCTGCCAACCAGCGTGATGAAGTACGGGACCTCCACGATGTAGCCGGAGCCTTGGGCGCACAACCCGGCATGAAACAGCAGACCTTTGTGGCAGATTCTGAAAAAATCAGCGCCTTTCATGTCAACCAAAGGGATGAGGTGATTGACCTCAATGGAATATCAGGCGCCCTGCTGGCAACCCGCAATATGCAAATGCAGACGTTTGTCACCCAACAACCGCTGATATGTTTAAACGATCATGGCGGAGAACGCATGGATATCACCGAGGAAGTAACGCCCACGCTCCGTGCGGGCATGGGGGGCCATCCTCCCCTTGTATCCCAGCCGAACTGTCTGAACGGATGGGATACCCAGCAAAGCCGTGTGTTCACGCCGGAGGGTGTTGCGCCCACTCTTGCCGGAGCGGACGGCGGCGGCGGAAGAAACCCGGCAGGACTTCTGTTTGCGGCAGGAGTTGTCAGCAAGGGTGACGGGGACTGCTTTCTCACACCGGAGGTTCATACCTCCATCACCAGCGGCGGCGGTCAGGCCGGACAGGGCTATCCCTGTGTGCTTACCGCAGGATTCTGCGGCAATGCCAGTGCCGAAGCCAGAGGAATCGGTTATCAATCAGAGTGCTCTCCTACCATTAAAACAGGCACAGCTCCATCGGTGCTTTGTCTTAACGATCAAGGCGGCAGCCAGATGCACTGCACCGAGGACATCACAGGTACGCTCCGTGCCCAAGAGCATGGACATCAGCCGCTGGTCATGGCGACCCAGCAGGGCGGCGCAGAAATCGGCGTCGGAGTCTGCCCAACCATTACGGCCAGCGCGGGCATGAGCGGAAACAACCAGCCGGTGCTGTTTGATAACCATGCCAAGGATTGCAGATATAACGGACCTTTGGAGGTAGCCCCTACCGTAACATCGACCTACGGTACCGGCGGCAACAATGTCCCGCTCGTGGGAAGTCCCATTTTGCAGGAAACCATCTGCATTGCCGGTAACACCATCGACCGGGAGCCGGAAAACGGCGGCAACGGATTGGGCTGTCAGCCGGACATCAGCTATACCATTACCACCAGCGACCGCCATGCGGTGTTCAGCCGCCAACGGAGCGATGAATTTTCCGAAAATGATGTGGTTGCCACACAAAGTGCAAGGCAGCATAAGGATGCCACCGATCTCATTTGTCAGCCTGAAGTATTCGGCCAATCACAATATGGCAACTATGCGGAGGGCTGTACCACTCTGCGTGCCCAGGGTGGCGACAACGGAGGCGGAAGCGAAAATCTTGTAAAAGAGAATGGACGCAACCTCATCCGCAGACTCACCCCTCTGGAATGTGAGCGGCTCCAGGGCTTCCCCGATGGCTGGACGCTGATAC
>CAZSTC010000135.1:0-3008 GCA_964609795.1 uncultured Verrucomicrobiota bacterium | reverse complement strand
AACCCAGCTCGCGTGCCGCTTTAATGGGCGAACAGCCCAACCCTTGGAACCTACTTCAGCTCCAGGATGCGACGAGCCGACATCGAGGTGCCAAACCTCCCCGTCGATATGGACTCTTGGGGGAGATAAGCCTGTTATCCCCAGGGTAGCTTTTATCCGTTGAGCGATGGCCCTTCCACTCGGAACCACCTGATCGCTAAGCCCGACTTTCGTCCCTGCTCGACATGTACGTCTCGCAGTCAAGCTCCCTTCTGCCTTTGCACTCTGCGCGCGATTTCTAACCGCGCTGAGGGAACCTTGGGGCGCCTCCGTTACCTTTTAGGAGGCGACCGCCCCAGTCAAACTGCCCACCTGAGAATGTCCCCCAGCCGGATCACGGCCGCGGGTTAGAACTCCAGCAAAACAAGGGTGGTATCCCAAGGGTGGCTCCGCAACCACTAGCGTCGTTGCTTCTCAGCCTCCCACCTATCCTGTACATGCCCTGCCAAAATCCAATCTCAGGATGCAGTAAAGCTCCATGGGGTCTTTCCGTCTAGTCGTGGGTAGCACGTATCTTCACGTGCACTTACAGTTTCGCCGAGTCCCTCGTTGAGACAGCGCCCAAGTCGTTACGCCATTCGTGCAGGTCGGAACTTACCCGACAAGGAATTTCGCTACCTTAGGACCGTTATAGTTACGGCCGCCGTTCACCGGGGCTTCGGTTCAGACCTTCGCGTTGCCGCTAAGCCCTCCCCTTAACCTTCCGGCACTGGGCAGGCGTCAGCCCCTATACTTCGTCTTGCGACTTAGCAGAGACCTGTGTTTGTGGTAAACAGTCGCTCGGGCCGTTTCACTGCGGCCCCCTCAGGCTCGAGGCGTGTGGCCTGTCACCCTAATGGGGCGCCCCTTATCCCTAAGTTACGGGGCCATTTTGCCGAGTTCCTTAACGAGGGTTCTCTCGCGCGCCTTAGGATCCTCTCCTCGCCTACCTGTGTCGGTTTGCGGTACGGGTGCCTGGTCGCTCGCTAGCGGCTTTTCTTGGCAGCTTGGGATCGGCCAGTTCAGCGGACGTATCCGCACCCACTCGCGTCTTGGGCTCTCTGCCGCGCGGATTTGCCTACGCGGCGCCCTACTCGCTTGGACAGGCTATTCCATCAGCCTGCTGTGCCTACCCTTCTGCGTCCCCGCTTCGCTCAAGCGCGACCGAGGCAGCACGGGAATTTCAACCCGTTATCCATCGCCTACGCCCTTCGGCCTCGGCTTAGGCCCCGGCTTACCCTGAGAGGACGAACCTTCCTCAGGAAACCTTAGGCTTTCGGCGGGCAGGATTCTCACCTGCCTTTTCGCTACTCATACCGGCATTCTCACTTCCCTGCCGTCCACACGTCCTTTCGGTCGTGCTTCAACCAGCAGGCAACGCTCCCCTACCAACCCTTGATTAGAGTTCCGCGGCTTCGGTTGACAGCTTGAGCCCCGGACATTTTCGGCGCAGACCCACTCGACCAGTGAGCTATTACGCACTCTTTAAATGTATGGCTGCTTCTAAGCCAACATCCTGGTTGTCTGGGCAGTTCCACATCCTTTACCACTTAGCTGTCAATTTGGGACCTTAGCCGGCGGTCTGGGCTGTTTCCCTCTCGACTATGAAGCTTAGCCCCCACAGTCTGACTCCCGGGCACCAGCTTGCGGCATTCGGAGTTTGAAAGGGGTCGGTAACCTTTCAGGGCCCCTTGCCCGATCAGTGCTCTACCTCCGCAAGCCTATTCCCGAGGCTAGCCCTAAAGCTATTTCGGGGAGAACCAGCTATCTCCGAGCTCGATTGGCTTTTCACCCCTATCCACAGCTCATCCCATAGTTTTTCAACACTAATGGGTTCGGGCCTCCACGGAACGTTACTTCCGCTTCACCCTGGCCATGGATAGATCGCCCGGTTTCGGGTCTACAGCGTACGACTAATTCGCCCTGTTAAGACTCGCTTTCGCTTCGGCTCCGCGTTATCCGCTTAACCTTGCCGCACACCGTAAGTCGCCGGTCCGTTCTACAAAAAGTACGCGGTCAGGCTGGCTCGCGCCATAGCCCTCCCACTGTTTGTAGGCAACACGGTTTCAGGTACTATTTCACTCCCCTCCCGGGGTGCTTTTCACCTTTCCCTCACGGTACTAGTTCACTATCGGTCGCTGGGTAGTATTTAGCCTTGGGAGGTGGTCCTCCCGGATTCCCGCGGGATTTCACGTGTCCCGCGGTACTTAGGTGGCGAACATCCGCCGAAGATCCCTTTCGCCTACGGGGCTTTCACCCCCTGTGGCCGGCCGTTCCAGGCCGTTCGGCTAAAGACCTTCGAGTCGGATGGATCCCTGCAGAGATCCTCGTTCGCTCCTACAACCCCCCGTGCGCAACGCCTGCAGGCTATCACGCGCACAGGGTTTAGGCTCCTCCGCTTTCGCTCGCCGCTACTCACGGAATGCAGTATTGTCTCTTTTCCTCGGGGTACTTAGATGTTTCAGTTCCCCCGGTTCCCTTCCATACCCTATGTGTTCAGGCATGGATGCCGCGGCATTCCCCGCGGCGGGTTTCCCCATTCGGAAATCCCCGGTTCAAACGCTTGCTTGCAGCTCGCCGAGGCTTATCGCAGCTTGCCACGTCCTTCATCGGCTCCCAGCGCCAAGGCATCCACCGTGTGCCCTTGGTAGCTTGACCATTCGCCTATCTTGATCCTAAAGCTCGCATGGAAACCATACGAACTAACTTGACCCTCATCCTTATGCGGTTGTCAAAGAACACATGCCCCTACTGGCGCAAGCGCCGCGCGAGGCCCCAGTCAAGCTCGCGACGGCGATTCTTGAACTGGTGGAGATGAGCGGACTCGAACCGCCGACCCCCTGCGTGCAAAGCAGGTGCTCTCCCAGCTGAGCTACATCCCCATAACGCCACTGCGCGGTGTTTTCACCTAGCAGGATAGCCATGGTGGGCATAGGTGGATTCGAACCACCGACCTCACGCTTATCAGGCGTGCGCTCTAACCACCTGAG
>CAZSTC010000134.1:0-3029 GCA_964609795.1 uncultured Verrucomicrobiota bacterium | reverse complement strand
TCTCCCGCGACCCCATCGAAGAACGCGGCGGCCTCAACCTCTATGGGTTTGTGAACAATGATCCCGTCAATAAATGGGATAAGTTGGGGATGGATGCATCCGAATGTGGAATTAAAGTTTATAGAGAAGATGTAAGTTATACTTTACAATTTCCCTTTGTTTATGATCCAGATGCGCATAGTCTCCCACCAGCACCTTACGGTATTCCGTATATGCCAATCAAAATCCAGTCTCCGATTAAAGATATTTCTTTTGGACATGAGTGGATAGAAGTTAGTGGTAGTCAGTATGGTTTTTGGCCGGATCCTAAAAGATTCCTTGGGACTTTGTATTCTCCTGAGGGAGAGATAGACGAAACAGATAATCGTCCTAAAAAATCTAAATTGCTAACTCAATGGGATGTTGAGTGTCGGAATAAAGGCACATTTACTTATATGATTCCTGGAGCTTTCCATCCCCATGGATATATCCCACCGCGGAATTCATTCAAAACGATAACAGTAGATGCAAAGCTTCAAATGGGGGAAAAGGGAAAAGGTAAGACTTGTTGTTGTGCTGATTGTGATGATCTTAAAGAATGTATTGCCGCGGTAGCAGAGCAATGGAAACAAGGGCACTATTATTGTCCGACAACACCGTTTGCTCAAAATTGTCGAGATTTTGTTTCTGATGTTTTGAATAAATGTGCATTAAGAAAAGGAAAATCTTCACAATTAACAAAAGAATCTGCGTTTGAATAAAATAAATTATATATCATGAGAATATTAATTAATATAGCTATTGGTTTTTGTTTAACAATATTATTTTTTATTTTGTTAGCAGTTATTAATTCATATAAATTGCCATCATTCGATTTAAATAAAATTGATACAGTCAATATATACGAATATCGATCTGATTATAGGAAAGGGAATAAAGAAATATCGGATAATCAACCCATATATCGAATGGTTGGAGAAGAAGCGCGATCTTTCTTTAAAGAGATTAGTCAAAACTTAGACCATGAAGTAGAATCTTATAATGAATTAGTATACTCTATTGAAATAAAAATAGAAAATACATATTATTCAGGAAAAATTTATCCAGGTAAAGGAACTATTGAAATTGAAACTTTAAATTATTATGGAGAATTTACAGGAAAATCAAAAAAAATAGCCAGTTCTTTATATACACAACATAGAAATAAAATTAATACAAAATTAACTTTAGGTTCAATTCGAATCGATGTTGAGACATTAGAAAGTAAAAATAAAACGAACGTAGAAAATTTAATTGAGAATGAATATAAAAATCAAAATTTAAAATTAAATGAAAAACTATTTTTATTTTTAAAAAGTAAAATTCAGAAAAATTATAATGAAGAAGATTTCGAAAAATATTATAGAAAAGACGTCTGGGGCACTCCATTCAATGTGGATTACACGACCAACCTGACCGGGCTTTCAGAATCTCTTTCCAATTCTTTGAGTAAATACCAGATTGCTGTCTGGTCAAGCGGCCCCAACGGGATAGACGAAAGATGCCTCGGGGATGACATTCCCTGGCCTGCCTCTAGTGAATATTAAGCGCTGGAAAGAAGGAAAACCGAAGAGAAAGTGTAATGCTATGAAAAATGAAGTTTGCATCATATCCGGAGATATCTCCGATTGTTTCGTTAAAAATTGTTTTATCTGAATATGGAAAGATTATTTAAAATAATAAAAATATTAATTAGTATTTTTTTTGGTTTCTGCTTAACAATATTATTATTTATTTTGTTAGCAAATATTCCTTCATATGTGGGGCCGCCTTTCGATGTAGATAAAATTGATATAGTCAATATATACGAATATCGATCTGCTTATGAAAAAAAGAATGAGGAAATATCGGATGATCAACCCATATATCGAATGGTTGGAGAGGAAGCGCGATCATTTTTTAAGGAGATTAGGCCAAATTTCAAATTTGCAGAAGTATCTTATTATGGCAGAATATATTATATTGAAATAAAAGTAGAAGATAAATATTATTCTGGAGAGATTTATCCAAGACGAGGCACTTTTGAAATCGGGATATATAGTGTGAAACTTAAAAATAAATCAAAAGAAATAATTGATTTATTATATAAAAATTATAAAAGAAAAGTAGAAACAAAAAGCATTCTCTACGACATTGGGCTTGAAGTTAGGATATTAGAAAATAGTAATAATATGAATTTACAAGATTTAATTAAAAAAGAATACGGAAATTTAGAGTTAGGCATAAATGAAAAGCTGTTTTCTTTAATTAAAAATAGTGTTTTAAAAAATCATGATGAAGAATATTTTGAGAAATATTATAGAAAAGATGCTTTTGGCATTCCAATCAATGTGGATTATACGACCAACCTGACCGGGCTTTCAGAATCTCTTTCCAATTCTTTGAGTAAATACCCGATTGCTGTCTGGTCAAGCGGCCCCAACGGAATAGACGAAAGGTGCCTTGGGGATGATATTCCCTGGCCTGCCTCCCGTGAGTATTAAGCGCTGGAAAGAAAGACAACCGAAGAGAAAGTGTAATGCTATGAGAATCGAGATTTGTGCCATGAGCGAAGGTGTCTCTTGTTGTCCCGTAACAACCAATACGGTGAACCAATATGTGAGAAAGTATGGGGCACTGGGATATAATATTTTGGGGACTGCCCATCCGGGGAGCAATGTGGTTGTGAATGGAAGCAGTGTCAACTATCGGCGGGGTGAGTATTTCTGGAAGTGGATGTCTGTGACAAGCAGCACTTCTCCGCGGTGGCTGCCCGTTGAGGTTACTTCCGGCAGTCAGACCAATACTGGCAATGTCTTTATGCCGGGGCGGCCTGAACTTTTCACCTATGATCTGGATGGCAACATGCTCAGTGATGGACGTTGGAACTATACCTGGGATGCGGAGAACCGCCTGACCAGTATGACGGACAACACGACCTGTACGAACGATGTGCCGAAACGGATAGTGTTCGAGTACGATTACCAGGGACGCAGGATTGCCAAGAAAGTCTGGAATAATACGGCAGGCAC
>CAZSTC010000133.1:0-3060 GCA_964609795.1 uncultured Verrucomicrobiota bacterium | reverse complement strand
TGCATATCGTAGTTGGCAATGAGGATTTCAGAGAACTGTGCCCCATTGTCATATCTTTGCTTGATGTTGTTGATGCGGGTGTAGGAGTCAATTCGGATACCCGGCGCATCATACAAATCCCGAATAAATCCGCAGTCATTGTAGGACAGCAGGAATTTGCCCTCGATCCGCAACAGTGCGTCACGCAGGCGGATGTGGTCTTTTTCCGTGAAACCGTCCTCGCCCACGTTTTTGTAGTAGTTCTCGGTTTCAAAGTACGGCGGGTCGCAGTAGAAAAAGCTGACGGGACGGTCATACTGCCCAATCAGCTTCTCGAAGTCCTTGTTTTCAATGACTACCTTGGCAAGCCGCCTGTGGGCCTGCTCAATCAGCGGGAAATTGGACCACATGTCATGGGGCTGGCTGCCGTAGCTTGTAAGTCCCGATGCGTAGCTGTAGCGGATGAGCTGGTAAAACCAAGCTGCTTTCTGCACATCCGAGGCAGGGCTGTCGCGGGCCAGGGTGTTTTTGACAAGGTCAAAATCCGCACGGGCGTTGAGGACGTACCGTAGCGCATCCATGAGTTCCTCTGGTTTCTCCCGCACACAGCGGTACAGGTTGACAAGCAGTCCGTTGAAATCGTTGTACACCTCAAAGTCATTGCCGGGAAACTTGTGAAACAGTATCCAGCCGCCCCCACCGAATACCTCGATGTATCTTTCGTAGTAGAGGGGAAACAGGGTGATGATCAGCTCACGCAAGGATTTTTTGCCGCCGATCCATGACATAAAGCTGTTCAGGAGTCATCACCTCCCTCCAGCGGCAGACGTATCTGCGTATCGTCAAACGCCGTGAGGGAACGCTTGAGCCCTGCGATGGCGGCGCTGATTCCGCTGATGCGGCTTTTCATGTGCCGGATGGTCAGTCGTACTTCAGCTTCGGTTTTTGCGTAGAAATAGCCGCTTTGGTCACTGGCAATGGGGATACCCTCACGGCGCAGGGCATTGACAAGGTCACGCAGCTCCTTGCCTGAAATGTGGAATGCGTGTTCCAGCATTCTGCTTGTGACGGTATTTTCAGCGCCATGGTGATATCGGTGCAGATACTCCGCAAGCTGCTCCTTGAGCATCTTTGCCTCCTTTCCGTCCGTTTCCCCGGAAAGAAAGACAGGGCAAAAGGGCACAAAAAAACAGGGCCGCCTCCTGTTGGGGAAACGGCCTTGGTTTTTTGTTGGGGGTCTAAAAAAGCACAGACATCATTGCCTGTGCTACTTGATTACACCAAGTTCTCTTAAAACTGTCACGCAGTCCTTGGCTCCCTGGATGTACATATGCTGAATATATTCGCCTAATAAAAGCTGCATGGCTTCAAAGTATGAGTCTGCGATCTGTTTCAGCTCATCATCATATTTTGGATAATCCTTTAACAGTATCGATGCCTCCACTTGCTGTTTCACAGCTTCTCGGACATCTGCGTTGGATTCCGTCAGCTCCTTAAATGCCGCATCAAAGCGGTCGTCCAGCGCAGTTTGCAGGGATTCCTTCCATAGCTCCATCCTGCTCACCTCCTTCAAGCACAACACAATGCCACAGCTTTTATAAAAAAGCTATACCAAATGTCGACAAAGATTCTGCTATTTCATTTCCATGCTGTGGCTCTGGCTGGGACGGTTAAGACATTGTTCCACCGTCTGCCCGGTCAGTGACCATAGAACGCCATACTCCGTGAGAGATATTCCTTTTTCCTTGATGAGTTTTTCACCATACCGATGTAAGTTGGTACTGGCAAAAAGCTCATTTTCAAACTCAATGCAGTATTTTGAGAGCATGAAGCGTGCATACTCGGCAGGGGTGGAGGCTTCCTTTATAACAGAAAAGTTTTCTATCTGATGGGAAAGGTCAAGAGCATCTTCCAAGTTGATATCCCCCGACACAGTTTCAATCATTGCTTTGTAGGTCAAAATGTTTCCCCGGACGTTCATCTGCTGGAGCTTCTGTGCCAATTCGTTGACTAAGCCATAGCTGTCACCGTCCGATGCATATAAGGCATCTCCGATTTTTTCAGTAAGGCAGGGTACCATGCAGTCTGCCGCAGAAAATGCACATTCTTCCGGGGAAGCTGCGCCCACAGCCTCTACTGCTTGGGAGAGTGCCATATCATCAGCGGGAAGCTTTAGAAATACGACCTGATCATTGTCGTATTCAGGATCATTGAAAAATCCTTTTGTCACTCGAAGAAGCACGGTATAATCCGGCCTTTCTAAAGGGGTAGCATCGCCTCTCCGGTAGGTCTGAGAAATCTCACCGTTCTGCACCACATATCCGTGGGGTGTGAACACGCCGCCCTCGCCCTCACGCATCTCCTTGCCGATTTTGCTGTAATCCAGCCAAGGGAAAACGCCTTCAGGTAAGGTTTCGAGTTCCTGAACAAAGCCATTCTCCGCATAGAATTTGCCGAGAGAGAGGTCGTCATGAGCTTCGCGGGCAATCTGGCAGTGTTCCATGCTGTGGGTCATGTTGATGAGGCGATCCAACGCAATGGGAGCGTATTGGGTTTGAATAGTGTCCATCATCACCATTCCCTCGAAGCAGTCCAGTTCCCATTCACTCAGGGAAGACAAGCGGTGGGCGAGGTGGTTCAGCTCATACAGGTTCGCATTGGGGCTTATGAGCTGCGGCAGATATTCCAGTTCGCAGCTTAAAATTTCCGAAGTATAAACATCGATCACGCAGGCTTTATCCATCGCATCCGTCAGCTCATAGGGAGTGGCGGGGAGCGAAACTTCAGCCGTAGTGTTTTCTCCAAAGGTACCGGGGCGGCTGATTTCCATTTCAAAAATACAGCCGCCTTTCACGCTGGGGTTCTGTTGGAGCTGGGGGGCGTGAAGATCATCCCACCCGAATAACGCTCCATTGCGCATTGTCTTTACTTGTTCGGCGGTAATGCCGTGCTTCTCGTTGTCGCTGTTGACAAAGAGGAGACTCTCCTGCCGAGAACGCAGAAAGTCGTAGAGCTCGCCTTTGGTATTCACCACGCCCTCAAAAGAGCCGAAGCCCTGAAGATGGGCACGTCCTACATTGG
>CAZSTC010000132.1:0-3105 GCA_964609795.1 uncultured Verrucomicrobiota bacterium | reverse complement strand
TTTATTCCGGAAAAAGTTCCGGCTTGCACCCCTTCAGGCACATTCCCCTCGAAAAAGAGCGACATGAGATTGGGGCAACTGCCGAAGACCTCCGATCCGAGGACGTCGAGTTTCCTGCCCAGGCTCACTCTTTTCAAAGCGGTGCAACCAAAAAACGCCATTCTCTCGATTGAAACGACGTTATCGCCAATCTCTACGCTTGAGAGACTGGTGCAATTGGAGAAGGTGGAATCCTTAATGGAAACCACGCCTTCGGGAATCTTGATCCCCAGCAAGCTGCTGCAGCCGGAGAAGGCTCCGCCCCTAATAGAAGTCACGCTCTGCGGAATCTCAATACTCCGCAGACCGATGCAGCCAATAAATGCATTATCCTCGATGGTAGTCACACTGTCGGGAAGCTTCACCTCCAGGAGACCTTCACAAACGGCAAACAGACCCTGCGAAATAGAAACCACCCCTTCGGGGATATCGATGCTCGAGAGACTGCTGCAATAAGAAAAGGCATACATTCCCATAGAAGTCACGCTCTGCGGAATCTCGAACCCCTGCAGCTCGATACAGCCTAAGAATGCATTATCTCCGATAGTGGTCAGATTGCCAGCAATCTCCACGCTTTTAAGTTTGAAACAACCGAAGAATGTATCCGCGGCAATAGAGGTCACCCCCTCCGGGATATTCACCGCCGTGAGACTTTCGCAGGAAGAGAAAGCACCTACTCCAATGGAGACCACACTCTGTCCAAGCTCCAGATTTGCAAGATTACTGCACCCGGAGAATGCACCGCCTCCGATGGAAGCCACGTTTTTCCCGATTACCACGCTCTTAAGCCCATTACAAACCCGGAACGCACCTTCGGCGATCTCCTCGACACTGTCGGGAATGACGATATCGGTAAGACCGGAGCACCTCATGAACATCTCATAACTGAGCGTTTTGAGACCGCTACCCAGCGTCGCACTCTTCAGGCCTGGGCAATCGCCAAACAGCCCCCCGCCAATAGTTGTCACGCTATCGGGAATCACAATACTCTGAAGACTCGGGCAATTATAGAATGCGCTCTCTCCGATAAAGGTGACGCTGTTGCCGATCTTTACATCCGTCAGAACCGGGCACCAGGAAAACGCATTCCCTCCGATGACCAGAACCGTATCGGCAAGCTCCAAGCTCTGAAGATGCTCACTGCTCCAGAAGGCATATTCATCAATGGAGAGAACGCCCGCGGGGACCGTATACGATCCGGCCTTGCCTTCCGGGAATCGAAGAAGATGAGTCGCGTCTTTGGAGAAAAGAACCCCCTCAAGGCTGCTGTAAGCAAGGTTGGATTTGCTTACGTCAATCCGTTCAAGAGAATTGCACCGATCAAATACATTCCACCCCAGGGAGCTGACCCCACTGCCCAGCGTCACGCTTTCCAGACTCGAACACTCAGAAAAAACTTCATCTCCAAGAGAAGCGACGCTGTCGGCAATAACGATACTCGTCAGAGCACTGCGCCAGGCAAACGCATTTGATTCAATGGCAGTGACGGTGTAGTCGCCGCCCTGGTAACTCACTTGCGATGGAATCTGCACCTCCACGACATCTTCCAGAGAACCCGTCACGGAAACGGTCTTCAGAGGAGCCTCGGTCAAAACCTGATAGATCAAGCCTCCGACCTCGAAAGAATCCTCCACGGCACCCTCTGCCTGCGGCAGGAACAGGGCAGAAGCCAGAAGAAAGCACGACAAAAAACATTTCCCGGGAGAGGAGATAAAAGAGAATAATCCAACCTGACTCCTGAGAGGTTGAACTGAATTTGAGACGCCAGCCATGACCCGATGAGATTGCGTTTGCATTATTGTATTAGACCTTTTTAAAAAAATTTTCAGGTTAAAAAACCGCTACGTTCCCGCTCATACGCTCCTGAAACATCCGTTAAAACGAAAGCACGAGACAGAACGAAAAACCTGCTCTCCTTCTATACTTTCAGAGGTTGTTTTGCAATCTTATTTGGGCATTTCGGGACGAATATCGGGTAATTTGCATTATTATTGTTTTCGTGCTACGGTGCAATGCCTATCAAAGGAAGTAACATTATGGCAGTACAAGAGAACTTAAAACAGTCGTTTGCCGGCGAAAGCCAGGCCTATGTGAAATACACAGCTTTTGCAAAAAAAGCTGAGAGAGACAAGCTGCCCGGCGTCGCCCGCCTCTTCAGGGCTGCGGCAGCCGCAGAGTTCGTTCACGCAACGGCTCAACTCAATGTCATGGGCGGCATCCAGAACACAGCAGAAAATCTGAAAGTTGCCAAAGGCGGCGAAGAGTACGAATACAATTCCATGTATCCTCTCTTTATCGAAAACGCGAAGAAGGAAGCCAATATTCGCGCAGAACAGATTTTCACTGGCGCCATGGAGGCCGAGAAGCTTCACGCAGCTCTCTATCAGAGGGCCATCGATGCGGTGGAAAAAGGCAAAGACCTGGAGATCGAAAAACTCTATGTCTGCCCTGTCTGCGGATATACCGTCGAAGAAAAACCGGATAAATGCCCTGTTTGCGGCGTGACCCGCTTTGACGAAATCGTCTAGGGCCCTAATCGGCACTCAGAGAATAAAACGGAAACAGCCTCCCTCTACCCCAGAGCGGAGGCCGTTTTTATTTTGCACGCAGCCGGTAGAAGAATCCGCTGCCGTCGTCGTCAATGATGACCCGGTTTTCATCGAGCTCAAAGTCGACCGGCTGCCAATCCTGCAAGCCGGTGGATTTCTCCACCGTGAACCCGCGAGGCGCGACGACCTGGAAAGAGATTTTCCCTCCCTGAACAGAAAGCGTTTCAGTAAGAATCGCCGGTGGAATCATAAGCTCGAAAATTCCCGGCGAGCCGCCCGAACTCGCCGAGGGAGCCCAGTTTTCGGGAGAGCTCATTGCAGGCCCCTCGAGCCAGGGATCCACGACCTGGAGCGTGTAGCCGCCTTGATCGGTCACCGGATACCAGTGGCTGAAATAGGTCACTTCCTCAATGAGAGTGCCCTCCGGAGTATAGAGGAAAAGCGTGTCGGTGCGCCGTCCCAGATTCTGGGAGTAGCCGCTGAAGAGCGGGTAATTGAAATCGGGATATCGCTGGCG
>CAZSTC010000131.1:0-3201 GCA_964609795.1 uncultured Verrucomicrobiota bacterium | reverse complement strand
AGTCATTCTGGCTCTTATCGGCATGATTGATGCCGGGGAATTTCACTCCCAGGAGCCTTTTTCCAGAAGCTCCTCCTGGTCCTTGCCGATCGGGCCCACCGAGAAATAGGTCGACTGCGGATGGCTGAAAATCCAGGCGCTGACCGAACTGGCAGGGCACATCATGCACGACTCAGTCAAAGTCATCCCGGCTAATTCCGTCGCGTTGAGCAGTTGGAAAAGCAGCTTCTTCTGGGTATGCTCCGGGCAGGCTGGGTACCCCGGAGCCGGGCGCACTCCGCGCTCAGTCTCTTCCGGGAAGCCCCAAATCTGACGGGCTTGCGCATGGATATATTCCGCAAACGCCTCGGCCAGGCGATCGCCCACCGATTGAGCCAAAATGGCATTATAGTCATCCTCCTGGGAGCGGTACCACTGGGCCAGCTTCAATACTCCCTCGCCCGGCGAAACCGCCAGCGCTCCGATGAAATCGGGTTTGCCGCCTTCAGGCTCCAGGTAATCGGCCAGCGCCAGATTGGGCTGATCGGCCTTTTTCAGGATCTGCTGGCGCGGTGTCGGCAGAACGTATTTGCCCGAAATAACAATAGTATCCCCACGGGAAAATGCGGGGAAAAATCCTAATACGCCACGGGGCTTCACCCAGCCTTCCGCGCTCATTTTTTGCAGAATATTCTGAGCATCCCGGTAAAGATCGTTGGCTCCGGGCTCCTCCAGTATTTTGGGATAGGATCCGCGAATCTCCCAGGAATGGAAAAACGGCGTCCAGTCAATCCATCGGCTGAGCTCTTCCACCGTGGGGGTAAAAACACGGGTCCCCAGCAGCGAAGGCGTCGGCGGAACGTAATCCGGGTCAATCCGGAAACGGTTGGCGCGGGCCTCGGCAATCGGGGTCAATTTCCGCGACGCTTCCCGGATTTCAAACTGCTGGCGTTCCCGCTCCTGCCGCTTCCGAAGCTCCTCCACATAGGAGTAACGCAGCCTGGGATTGAATAAATTCTCAAGCACATTGGAAACCAGTGAGGCATCCTGCACATGAACCACAGGCGAATCATAGTGCGGGGCGATCTTGACAGACGTGTGCATCGAGCTCGTTGTCGCGCCGCCAATAAGGAGCGGCACCTTGAAGCCTGCCTCCTGCAATTCACCGGCCACGTGCGCCATTTCACCCAGAGAGGGCGTAATTAACCCGCTCAGGCCGATGGCGTCCACCTGATGCTCACGGGCAGCTTTGATGATCCCCTCGCAGGCGCACATCACCCCCAGGTCAACCACGTCGTAGTGATTGCACTTCAAGATAATCCCGACGATGTTTTTGCCGATATCGTGGACGTCGCCTTTGACGGTTGCCAGGAGTATTTTCTTCTTCTTCTGGGCACCCTGCCCGCTGGACGCGGCTAAAATGAGGGGCATCAGGAAAGCGACCGCTTTCTGCATCACCCGTGCGCTCTTGACGACCTGGGGCAGGAACATTTTGCCTGCGCCAAAGAGCTCGCCCACACGGCGCATTCCCTCCATGAGCGGTCCCTCGATCACCTGCAGGGCTGAGGAAAACTCCGGCAGCACTTCCTTCAAATCCCCCTCAATAAACTCGGCATTGCCTTTGACTAACGAAAGGGACAGACGCTCCCGGACGGGTTGATCGCGCCAGCTCTCTTCGGCCTTCTCCTTGTGATCGCTCTTCTGCTGGAGATTCTCCGAGTATTTCAGGAGCGCTTCACCCGAATTGGGCTTGCGGTTCAGGACCAAATCCTCCACCAGATTCCGTAATTCGGGGTCCAACTCCTCATAAACACCCAGTTGGGCGGAGTTCACGATGGCCATATCCAAACCCGCCTGCACAGCGTGGTAGAGGAAAACCGTATGAATCGCCTCACGCAAGGGATTGTTGCCCCGGAAGGCAAAAGAGAGATTGCTGATTCCGCCGCTGGTCCGGGCATGGGGCAGATGCTCCTTGATATACCGCACCGATTCGATAAACCAGACCGCATAATTGTCATGCTCTTCAATACCGGTGCCGATGGTCAGCACGTTGGGGTCAAAAATAATATCCTCCGGGCGAATCCCGGCTTTCTCGGTCAGGAGGCGGTAAGCGCGCGTGCAGATTTCGACCTTCCTCTCGAGCGTATCGGCCTGACCCTTTTCGTCAAAAGCCATGACGACGACCGCCGCACCGTAACGGCGAACCCGGCGCGCATGTTCCAAAAAGATCTCTTCGCCTTCCTTGAGGCTGATTGAATTCACGATTCCCTTACCCTGCAGGCATTTGAGTCCGGCTTCGAGAACGTCCCAGTCGGAGCTGTCGATCATCACCGGCACCCGGGCGATTTCCGGCTCCGATGCCACGAGGTTCAGGAAGTCGCGCATCGCCTTCTTGCCTTCCAGGAGCGCGTCATCCATGTTGATATCGATCACCTGGGCACCGTTCTCCACCTGATGGCGGGCTATCGCCAGAGCCTCTTCGTACTCTTCATTCTGGATCAGCCTGAGGAATTTCGCCGAGCCGGCCACATTGGTCCGCTCGCCGATATTGACCAGGTTCATCCCGGGCGAAAAATTGAGGGGCTCCAGACCGCTCAGACGGGTTTGGTGGCAATCCTCACGGAGCTGCCGGGGCACAATCCCCTTCACCGCCCGGGCGATGGCGGAGATGAACCCCGGGTGCGTGCCGCAGCAGCCTCCCAGGATATTCACCCAGCCTTTGCGGACAAACTCCTCGACCACACGAGCCATCTCTTCGGGAGTCTGGTCATATTCGCCAAAGGCATTGGGCAGGCCCGCATTGGGGTGGCAGGAGATATAGACATGCGGCGCCAGGCGCGAAAGCTCCTCAACATAGGGGCGTATCTCCCTGGCTCCCAGGGCACAATTGATTCCGATGGAGAAAAGGTCGGCATGAGAAACCGAGTTCCAGAAAGCTTCCAACGTCTGGCCTGAAAGGGTTCGGCCGCTGGCATCTGCCACGGTGACCGAGATCATGAGCGGCAGGCGCTTGCTGGTGAGGGAGAAAACCTCTTCGGCCGCAAACAGCGCCGCCTTGGCATTGAGCGTATCGAACACGGTTTCAATCAGGAAAAAATCGACACCTCCTTCCATCAGCCCCTCGAATTGCTCCTGATAAACCTCCACCAGGCGGTCAAAATCAACCGCGCGATAGCCCGGCCGCAACGCATCCGGCGACAATGAAGCCGTCTGATTGGTCGG
>CAZSTC010000130.1:0-3376 GCA_964609795.1 uncultured Verrucomicrobiota bacterium | reverse complement strand
TCCGGTCTTCCCATCAAAGATATTTCCGCCAATTTTAGTAAAGATTTAAAAAAACGTTTCCTGGGAACTCATTTCTTCAATCCCCCCCGTTATATGAAGTTAATGGAAATCATTCCCGGCAAGGAAACGGATAAAGAGGTTGTTGCCTTCATGACCCGGTTCAGCGAGGAAGTGCTGGGCAAGGGTGTCGTCATTTGTAAAGATGTTCCCAATTTCATCGGTAACCGTATCGGTGTTTATGATTTGTCGAATGCCGGCAGGGTCATGGTAGAAAAAGGCATGAGTGTTGAAGAAGTCGACGCCATTGTCGGCAAGGTCGTCGGCCGTCCCGGAACAGCCGTCTTTGGGACCATGGATCTGGTGGGGCTCGATATCGGTGTTCATGTTGCCAAGAACCTGTATGATGCCGTTCCCAAAGATGAGTGCCGTAATATCTTTTTACCCACCGAATTCGCCGAAAAGATGATGGCCAACAAGTGGCTGGGTAACAAAACCAAGGGAGGGTACTACAAGAAGATAAAAGATGAAAAGGGCAAGAACGTAAAATACGCTCTCAACTGGAAAACCATGGAATATGCCCCGGCACAGAAACCCAAGTTCGCATCCATTTCCGAAGCCAAGAAATGGGTCGATTTCGGTGTTGCCAGTAGTATGAAGGTAGCCTTCAACGGAGAGGATGCCGCCGGTGATTACCTGCGCGAATATATGTGCAACAACTTCATCTACGCGGCGAACCGCATTCCCGAAATCTGCGATACCATTGTAGAGATCGACAATGCCATGAAGTGGGGCTACAATCATCAGCTCGGTCCCTTTGAATCATGGGATGCGGTGGGCGTTAAAGAAGCCGTTGCCGTCATGAAGAAACTGGGCAAGAAAGTTCCCGCCAAGATTGAAGAGATGCTGAAGAAAAAATGCACCTCTTTCTACAAAGTGGATAAGAAAGGCGTAAAATCCTATTATGATTTCAAAAAGAACGGCTACGTGAAATTGGAAGAAAATCCCAAGATCATTATCCTGCCCGGTCTCAAGGAAAGAAAGAAAACGATTAAAGAAAATCCCAGCGCTTCGCTGGTGGACATCGGCGACGGTGTGGCCTGTCTGGAATTCCATACCAAGATGAATTCCATCGATCCCGATATGATGAAATTGATTTCAGAGGGTTGCGATATCGTGAACAAAGATTTCCAGGGTTTGGTTGTTGCCAACCATGATCCCCGCATGTTCTCTGCAGGCGCCAATCTCTTCCTGGTGTTGGTGGCGATTCAAGAAGGCAAGTGGGATGAATTGAAGGCCATGGTCAGAGAATTGCAGATCGTCAACATGAAGATGAAATATCTGCCCAAGCCGGTTGTGATTGCTCCGGCGGGCATGACATTAGCCGGTGGGTGTGAAATCGCCATGCACGGCGACTACTGTCTGGCCAACGGCGAGACCTACATGGGGCTTGTTGAAGTTGGTGTCGGTGTTATTCCCGCGGGCGGCGGCTGCAAAGAACTGGCTATCCGCGCGACAGAGGGAATTCCCGCCGGTGTTGTGGCATCCGGTTTGAATATGCAGTATCATTTCGGCAAGGTTTTTGAAAATGTTGCCACCGCCAAGGTTGCGACAAGTGCTCAGGAAGCTCAAGACCTGGGCTATATCCGCAAGACAGACATGATCAACATGAGCAGAGACATGCAGATTTACGAAGCCAAGCAGATTGTTCTGGGTCTGTCCAAGTTCTACAAACCGCCGAAACCCGCTTTGATCCCGGTGATGGGAGAAAACCTGCGCGGCGTGGCGGGAGCCATCCTTGGTAACATGAAAGCCGGGAAGTACGCTTCCGAATATGATGTTCATATCGCCATGAAGATTGCTCATGTTCTGGGCGGCGGTACTTGCGCAGAAGGAACCTGGATTACGGAACAGGAAATGCTGGATCTGGAAATTGAAGCTTTCATGAGTCTTTGTGGTGAACAGAAAACACAAGACAGAATAGCGGCCATGTTGACCAACGGCAAGCCCCTGCGCAACTAGATTAATCATGTGCCGGAGGCCTGAAAACCAAGCCTTCGGCCTTTAACATAACAAAAGCCTGTAAGGAGGAAAATAATATGAGTGAAGCTGTCATTGTCGCATCCGTAAGGAGTGCCGGTGGAAGATATAAAAGAGGCGGTCTGGCCGATACCCGCGCCGACGTCTTTGGTGTTCAGGTGATTAAAGGGTTGTTGGCAAAAGTTCCCCAGTTAGACCCTGCAGATATTGATGATGTCATCGTTGGCTGCGCTTTTCCGGAAGCGGAAGCCGGAATGAACTTCGGTAAAGTCCTGGCTGTAGGCGCCGGATTGCCTGAGCCGGTATCCGGTATGGTTCTCAACCGTTTCTGCTCATCCGGCGTTCAGTCCATTGCTGATGCCACGGCGAAGATTCGCGCCGGCTGGTCCGATGTTATCATCGCCGGTGGTGTTGAGTCCATGACCCACATCCCCATGGGCGGCGGCATCTTCCGTCCCAACCCCGATTGGGAGTGGGACACCATGCCCAATGTGTACATGAACATGGGCAACACGGCGGAAAACGTTGCAATGAATCATGGCGTTTCCCGTGAAGATATGGATAAATTTGGTTTAGAGAGCAATCGCAGGGCTTATGAAGCCATCAAGGCTGGTAAGTTTAAAGATGAGATTATCCCCATCAAAGCCTTCAAATATAAAAAAGACAAGGAAGGAAAACGTATCCGCACGGAATTTGTGTTTGACACGGATGATGGTGTGAGATGGCCCTCCGACCTGGGGGCCATGGGGAAAATGAAATCACCTTTCAAACAGGGTGGAAACTGCACCGCCGCCAACTCTTCGCAGATGACTGACGGCGCCGCCTTTACGCTCCTGATGACTCCGGAAAAAGCCAAAGCCATCGGCGTCAAACCCATTGCCAAGCTGGCATGCTTTGCCGTGGCCGGTTGTAAACCGGAAGAGATGGGCATCGGTCCGGCCTATGCTATTCCCAAGGTTCTCAAACTTGCCGGTTTGACAACAAAGGATATTGACGTCTTCGAAATCAACGAGGCGTTTGCTTCCCAGGCTCTTTATTGCATCAGAGAGTTGGGCATTGAAGATCGTTTGAATGCCGGTGACATCAATCCCAACGGCGGTGCAATTGCTCTGGGCCATCCGCTGGGATGCACAGGCGCCAAACTGACCGCTCAATTGCTGCATGAAATGAAACGACGCGGCAGCAAACGCGGTATCGTATCCATGTGTATCGGCGGCGGTATGGGAGCTGCTGCAATCTATGAGATGCTGTAAAAATGGCCCCTTCCTAGCTTTTGTAAAAAAGCTATAACTCTTCTTTCGATCCCTTCGTCATCCCCTTTACCGGGGATGGCGGAGGG
>CAZSTC010000129.1:0-3537 GCA_964609795.1 uncultured Verrucomicrobiota bacterium | reverse complement strand
AGTTCATCACCCCGGCCATTGTCGCCGCGGGCTGGGATCTGATGACACAGATCCGTGAGGAGGCCTATTTCACCGCCGGCCGCGTCATGGTGCGCGGCAAATCGGTGTCCCGTGGCGAAGCGAAGAAGGCCGACTACCTGCTTTTCGGCCCGCCCAACCGTCCTCTCGCTATCGTCGAGGCCAAGGACAACAATCACTCCGTCGGCCGCGGCATGGCGCAGGCGCTGGAGTACGCCGCGATTCTCGACGTTCCCTTCGTCTACAGTTCCAACGGCGACGCCTTCCTCGAACACGACCGCACCGCGACCGCCAGCACCGTCGAGCGCGAGCTTCCCCTCGACCAGTTCCCCTCGCCGTCGGCGCTCTGGGCGCGTTACCGGGCGGCGCAGGGCTTCACCTCCGCGCAGGAGGCGGTCGCCACGCAGGAGTACTTCGACAACGGCTCCGGGCGTGCCCCGCGCTATTACCAGCGCGTCGCCATCAACCGCACCGTCGATGCCATTGCGCAGGGGCAGAACCGCATCCTGCTCGTGATGGCCACCGGCACGGGCAAGACCTACACCGCCTTCCAGATCATCTGGCGTCTCTGGAAGGCCGGCGTGAAGAAGCGCATCCTCTTCCTCGTCGACCGCAACATCCTCGCCGACCAGACCAAGACCAACGACTTCAAGCCGTTCGGCAGTGCGATGACGAAGATCACCAACCGTACCGCCGACAAGGCCTACGAGATCTACCTCTCGCTCTACCAGGCCGTCAGCGGCACCGAGGAGGAGCAGAACATCTACAAGCAATTCTCGCCCGATTTCTTCGATCTGGTCGTCGTCGACGAGTGCCACCGCGGCAGCGCGGCCGACGATGCCGCTTGGCGCCAGATCCTCGAATACTTCGGCTCCGCCACCCAGATCGGCCTTACCGCCACGCCGAAAGAAACCCGCGAGGTCTCCAACATCGAGTACTTCGGCGAGCCCATCTACACCTACTCGCTCAAGCAGGGTATCGCCGACGGCTTCCTCGCCCCGTACAAGGTCGTCCGCATCGGCCTCGACAAGGACCTCGAAGGTTGGCGCCCCGAGAAGGGCAAGACCGACCGGTACGGCCACGAGATCGAGGATCGCGAATACAACGAGACCGACTTCGACAACAACCTCGTCCTCGAGAAACGCACCGCGGCCGTCGCCGCACGTGTTACCGAGTTCCTCAAGACCACGGACCGCTTCGCCAAGACCATCGTCTTCTGCGAGAACATCGACCACGCCGAGCGCATGCGACAGGCCCTCGTCAACGCCAATGCCGATCTCGCCGCCGCCAACCCGCGCTACGTCATGCGCATCACCGGCGACAACGACGAGGGCAAGGCCCAGCTCGACAACTTCATCGACCCCGAGGCCACGTTCCCGGTCGTCGCCTGCACCTCACGGCTCATGTCCACCGGCGTCGATGCCCAGACCTGCCGCCTCATCGTGCTCGACCGTCGCATCGCCTCGATGACCGAGTTCAAGCAGATCATCGGCCGCGGCACGCGCATCAACGAGGACTACGGGAAGCTCTACTTCACCATCATGGACTTCCGGCGGGCCACCGCACACTTCGCCGATCCCGACTTCGATGGCGAGCCCGTGCAGGTCTACGCACCACGCCCGGAAGACCCGGTGACCCCGCCCGACGATGAAGACGACTCCGGTCGGGTCGAGGAGCCGCCCGGCACCCTCCCGGGCGATCCCTTCGGTGGCCAAGACGGCGATGGCAACACCCGCCCTCGCCGCTACTACGTCGACGATGTCGAGGTCTCGGTCCTCTCCGAGCGCGTCCAATACCTCGACGCCCACGGCAAGCTCGTCACCGAATCCCTCAAGGACTTCACGCGCCGCACCGTCCGCGAGGCCTTCACCTCCCTCGACGATTTTCTCACCCGTTGGCACGATGCCGAGCGCAAGCAGACGCTGGTAGACGAGTTGGCGGGGCACGGAATCTTGCTCGACGAACTCGCCGAGCAGGTCGGTCGCGACCTCGATCCGTTCGACCTCGTCTGCCACATCGCCTTCGACCAGCCACCGCTCACCCGTCGCGAGCGCGCCGAGCGCGTGAAGAAACGCCACGTCTTCGCCAAACACGGTGCCAAGGCTCGCGCCGTCCTCAACGCGCTCCTGCAAAAGTACGCCGACACCGGTCTGCGCAGCGTCGAGTCGATGGAGATCCTAAAGGTCGAGCCGCTCAGCGCCTTCGGCACGCCGGTCGAGATCGTGAAGCTCTTCGGCGGCAAGCCCGCCTACCTCGCTGCCATCCATGAGTTGGAGACCGAGCTGTACGCCACAAGTGCGGCTTAATCGGATAGGAGCGTGCAAAATGGGGTATCGCGAATCGCCCATTACCGGATTTGATGATCCCGGCCAGGCGGTTTCTCTGCCATCCCAAGCCCGCCGCCCACGATTCTCCTCCTCCTTCCGCCCTCTACCCTCTAGCCTCCGCCCACTTTTTCCCCATGCCCGACATCGCCAACCTCGTTAAGTCCATCCAGGATATCATGCGCAAGGACGCCGGCACCTACGGCGACGCCCAGCGCATCGAGCAGATGGCGTGGATGCTCTTCCTGAAGATCTTCGACGACCGCGAGCAGGAGCTCGCCATCACCCAGGATTCCTACCGCTCGCCCCTGCCCAAGCACCTCCGCTGGTCCGAGTGGGCCGCCGACCCCGAGGGCATCACCGGCGACGCCCTGCTCGATTTCGTCGACGGCACGCTCCTGCCCAAGTTGAAGGCCCTCACCGGCGCCTCCGACAAGATCGCCGGCCTCATCCGCATGACCTTCGAGGATGCCAACAACTACATGAAGAATGGCACCCTCATGCGGCAGGTGATCAACAAGATCAACGGCATCGACTTCAACGCCTCCGCCGACCGCCACCTCTTTGGCGACATCTACGAGAAACTCCTCCGCGACCTCCAGTCGGCCGGCAACGCCGGCGAGTTCTACACCCCGCGCGCCGTCACCCAGTTCATCGTCGAGCAGGTCAACCCCAGCCTCAAGAAGCGCGAGACCATCCTCGACCCCGCCTGCGGCACCGGCGGCTTCCTCACCTGCGTCATCGAGCACCTCCGCAAACAGGCCAAGACCGACGCCGACTCGCTCTTCATCCAGGACTGCTTCGCCGGCATCGAGAAGAAGCACCTGCCGCACGTGCTGTGCATGACCAACCTCCTCCTGCACGGCATCGACGTCCCCTCCAACGTCCGCCACGACAACACCCTGTCCCGCCCCCTGCGCGACTGGAGCCCCCGCGAGCGGGTCGACGTCATCGTCACCAATCCGCCCTTCGGCGGCATGGAGGAAGATGGCATCGAAGCCAACTTCCCTGCCGAGTTCCGCACCCGCGAGACCGCCGATCTCTTCCTCGTGCTCCTCATGAAGCTCCTCAAGCCCGGTGGCCGCGCCGGCCTGGTGCTTCCCGACGGTACGCTCTTCGGCGAAGGCGTGAAGACGCGCATCAAGGAGGCGCTCCTCACCGAGTGCAACCTGCACACCATCGTGCGCCTGCCCAA
>CAZSTC010000128.1:0-3646 GCA_964609795.1 uncultured Verrucomicrobiota bacterium | reverse complement strand
AAGATGATCCGTATCAATGAAATGTTCTGCAGTTTGCAGGGGGAGAGCACGTTTGCCGGGCTGCCCTGTTATTTCATTCGCCTGGCCGGATGCAACCTGCGCTGCTCCTATTGCGATACGGCCTACGCTATTGCGGAGGGCAGGGAGGTCTCGATTGCGGAGATTCTCCGGGAAGTAGACGCGGCGGCCAGGCCCTGGCGCGGAGCCGGACTCTCCGGGCATTTGCTTCCGCTGGTGGAGGTTACCGGAGGAGAACCCCTGGCGCAAAAAGAGACGCCCGAGCTGCTCCGCCGTCTGTGCGACGCCGGCTACACGGTGCTGCTCGAGACCAATGGTTCTCTGGAACCGGATGAGGTGGACGGACGGGTGATCAAAATCGTCGATGTGAAAGCGCCTTCCAGCGGGGAGAATCCGAAGAATCTGCCCGGCATTCTGGAGAAGCTTGGGGGCTCGGATGAGGTAAAATTCGTCCTGGGCAGTCGTGAAGATTACGACTGGATGAAAGATTTTTTGAGAGAGCGTCCCCGGTTGACCGAGCGCTGCACCGTCCTGGTTTCCTGGTGCGATCTGGCCCGGGCGCCTCAGGGTCAGGGGCTTAAACCGGTGCCCGAGGGCCATCACCCGGTGAGCCGGCGGTGGCTGGCCGAGGCGATTCTGCGCGATTGCCTGCCGGTGCGGATGCAGGTTCAGTTGCATAAGGTGCTTTGGGCAGAAACCGAAAGAGGAAGATAAAGCCATGAAACTTACAGAAATGAAGGAGCTCCTGGAGCGCCATAAAATACAACTGACTAAATCGCTGGGGCAGAACTTCCTGCACGATTCAAATCTTCTGGAGAAGATCTCCGCGGCCGGAGAGCTCACGGCGGCCGATCAGGTGCTGGAGATCGGGCCGGGACTGGGTCCCCTGACGGAGCGGCTGATTCAATCCGGAGCCCATATTTTGGCGGTGGAGCTGGATGAGCGGCTGGTCGAGATCCTGCGGGATCGCTTTGGCGCGGCGGAAAATCTGGAGCTGCTTTGCGGCGACGGGATGAAGGTGGTCAAGGAGCGGGAAGACTGGGGAGCCTGGAAGATGGTGGCTAATCTGCCGTACTCGATGGCTTCGGCGATTCTGGTGGAAGCGGCCTTGAAGCCGGTCTGCTTCCAAAAAATGGTGGTCACGCTTCAATGGGAGGTGCTGAACCGGATAGCGGCTTCTGCGGGCACGGCGGATTATGGGCTCCTGACGCTTCTCCTGCAACTCCGCTACAAGGTGACGCAGCGCTTCAAGATACGGAGCGGCTCGTTCTTCCCACCGCCGGAGATTGATTCGGGAGTGATTGTCCTGGAGCGGCGCGCGGAGGAGGTGCTGCCCGTTGAGTTGCATTCGCTTTTCGTGCAAATTGTGAAGCAGGGTTTCAGCCAGCGGCGCAAAATGATGAAGAAGCTCCTCAAGATGAAATGGGAGTCTGAACATCTGGATGAAGCTTTCCGGCGGGTGAACCTCCCAGAGGAGATTCGTGCCGAGAAGGTGACACTGAAACAGTTTGCCATTTTGACCAAACTGCTGCATGATCTCCAAACGGAGAGATCGAAATGAAGTTTTCAGTTTGCAATGAAATTTTCCGGGATTGGGATTTGAGGGAGGTATTCCGTGCTGCCCGGAAAATGGGTTATGACGCCGTGGAGATCGCCCCTTTTACCCTGGCCGATTCGGTGGAAGAGATCAGCCGGCCAGAGCGTGCGCATATTCGTGCCATGGCGGAGGAGGAGGGGATCGCTCTTTCGGCGATTCACTGGGTATTGGTCAAGCCCGAGGGTCTCTATATCAATCATCCGGACAAGGCGATCCGGGAGAAGACCTCGAAGTATTTTATCGAGCTGGTCGATTTTTGCGCCGATATCGGGGCCAAAGCGATCGTGGTGGGCTCACCTCATCAGCGGCGGGTGCTGGAGAATGTCAGCTTTGAAGATGCGCGTGCCTGGACCCTGGAGACTTTCAGAGCCGCGGTGAATCGTGCCCTGGAGCGGGAAGTCACGCTCTGCCTGGAACCGCTGGGCGCGGCCGAGACCAATTTCATCAATACGGCACGGGAGGCGATCGATTTCACGCGGGAACTGGATAACCCGGCCTTCAAGATCATATTGGACGTCAAGGCGATGAGCGCGGAAGGCCGCCCTCTGCCTGAGATTATTCACGAGAGCAAGGGGCACTTCGCCCACTTTCACGCCAATGACCGGAATCTGAAAGGTCCCGGTTTCGGGGATGTCGATTTTGTCCCGATTTTGAGAGCGCTGAAAGAGGTCGGCTATGAGGGCTACGTCTCCGTGGAGGTGTTTGAGTTTGAGGAAGGGGCCGAGGTGATCGCTTCGCGGAGTCTGGAGACGCTTCAGAAAGCCTGGCAAGAGGTTTTGGCTCAGGCCAATAGCCGGGAGGCTAATGGATGATGAAACGCGGCCATGCAGGAGCCTCACTTCTGCGAGCGGGGACGGATCTGAGCGTTCTGGGGCGCGTTATCACGCTGCCGACGGTCCTCAGCAACTGCCTGGCCGGGTGGGTCTTGAGCGGTTGCGGCAATGCCGATAAACTGGTTCTGGCCTGCCTGTCGCTCTTCTTTTTGCAGGTAGCCATCTCCTGGCTGACGGTCATATTTGATATCAAGAGCGAATCGGATTACCAGCGGATGTATCCCTGGCTTTCGACGCGCGCGACCTTGCGGATTCCCTGGATTCTGAGTGTTGTTTTCATTTGGCTGGGGATACTCCTGGCGGCCTGCTGCGGGAGGATGATCGCGATTCTGGCCTGCTGGATCGTGTTCGTAGGGATCTTGACTGCCTGCACGCACCGGATTTTTTTCCTTTCATCGCTTCTGCCCGGTTTCCTGAGGGCCTCTTATTACGTGGTCGGTGGGAGCATCGCCTGGGGCGGGTTGATGGGTGAGACGCTCTGGGCTGCGTTGGGCATCCTTTTTTATATGTTCGGCTGCGGTTTCGTGACCCGGCAGAGATGGAATGCCGAGCTGCGGAGCCTGGCGATACCTTCTCTGGCTTTTGCCGTGCCCCTGGTATTGGCACTCTTCGTCAATGACGGGGATTACCGCTGGATCGGAATCTGTTTTGTCAGTGCGGTCTTTGCCTGGCTGCTCTATATCTTTTACCAGCAGAATGTTCGGCAGGAAATGGCACAGACGGCCGGTTACCTGACGGCGACGATCTGCCTAATCGATTTTCTGGCGGCCGGAGTCGAATCGATGGGAGTGGCTCTGATCCTGGGCGGATTGTTCGTGCTGGCCAATTTCCTTTGCCAGAATATGAAGAGGATGGACGATATCTGGATTGTCCTCTAAATTATTTTTCTCAATTTCGACGCCTCTTTTGTTTGACTATTGGGCCCGGGAGGGCTAATCTAACCAGCGTATTTTGTGACACTGAGCACTATGAAAGAGATTATTTGTCAACATAATGGAAAGCGAAAGAGTGGCTTCACCCTGATTGAACTTTTGGTGGTGATCGCCATTATCGCCATTCTGGCGGGAATGATCCTGCCTGCTTTGTCGAAAGCCAAAGCAAAAACACAGGGTATCTCCTGTATGAATAACACCAAGCAGCTCACACTGGCTTGGATTATGTATACGAATGATAACCAGGAAAACATCATGCCTAACTG
>CAZSTC010000127.1:0-3678 GCA_964609795.1 uncultured Verrucomicrobiota bacterium | reverse complement strand
ATCGCACCGCATTATTCTTCATTTCCTTTTCGGTGCGCTCTATTTTTGAGGCAATGCGTCCAGCACCTGGAAGGTAAAAAATGTAACAATAAATACTGCCCCCACTGCGGAAAGGAGATATAATGGATGATCCAAGGCTCAAGCACCATCCTTTCGGCCCATCCTCTTTGAGACTCAGACAACTTTGCCCGGCAAGCTATCAGGTCGAGCAAGGTTTGGCTGATGTCGAAAATGAATATAGTCGTAAGGGATCTGATTTACATGCCCTGATTGCAAAAGCTCTTCACACGACCGGAAAACTGACTGTTTACACAGAAGAGGAGCATGCAGTACTTACGAAGTGCATTAAATACATCAACAAGACGCTAGGTGATTCCATCTTCGAGCATACCGAAAAAGAGCTTAAATATATTGCAGAGAATGGTGAGATACTCTTTTACGGAACTTCCGATGTTGTTGCCAAAGCGGAGGATGGAACGCTGGTAATAATTGACTGGAAGACGGGAAGAGGAAGAGTCCCTCTGGTAAAAGATAATCTACAAATGAAGGCCTACGCTCTGGCCGCCATGCAGGAGTACGGAGAAGAAAAGGTCAAAGTCTGCATTTACAATCCAACCATCAATCAAAGGTCAAGCTTCACGTTTAAAAACAAGGCTAAACTTGAGGAAGAGATTTTAGCAATCATTGCAGCTTGTAAAGAAGAGGCCCCTGAAATTGTTCCTGGATTCGAGCAATGTCGTTTTTGTCTTGGGAGTGTACACGATAAGTGTATAGAGGGAATCAAACAGAGTGTATTCGCTGCAATGCGTGAGAGAAGAAGGCAAGAACAACGAGAGGAAGAAGCTCTTGAAGGTCGTGATGACGACGGTGGCTTCTTTAAATTTCGACTGTTCGGTTCCAAAGGCACACGTCGCAAAAAGAAGGAAGAATCATCCGTGATGGGTTGTGGCTGCCTGATTCTCATAGTAATATCTCTAATTCTGGGAGCAATTGAGGGGTGTAAATAACCCAGCCGATCCGCTATTTGGCCGTTGGGAAGAAACTGAAGTAGAGCTCATGAAATTGAGCTCCGAACCGCAAAGAGCCTCTGTTCTCCTAAATACAAAACCCCGGCTAGTGACCGGGGTGACATAAGACATAATGATTCCTAAATTACTCTTTTTCTTTTGTTCTAGTCTTCTTAGCTTTATTTAACTTATCTTTTTTTTCAATAAATCTTTTAACCTCTTCATGCATCATTACGGTTGGAAACATAAATTTCTTAATACGAAACACTCCAGTGGAGTTTGCAACAATACCCCTTAGAATCCCGTAAAGAATTAAAGACCCATTTACGAGAAGATAAAAATCTTTTTTATCAGAATCTAATACTTCGGGATCAAGCTCAAAATACCCATCAATGCTGGCTTCTATTTTCAAACCGGAACAAGAATCTTCGGGATGGGCAAGGACTCCCAGCGTAACCTTAAAGAGGTTAGGAGAGTTTTTACTGACACCAACACCAAAAGACAAACCGAGGGACATTTTGACTTGGGGTAAATCTTTACCTTTTATTTCCTCAATGCTCATCTTTGTGAGGAAAAAATCTTTTAAATCAATTGGCGTTTTCATGATTGGCTAACCCGCGATTGAATATTTCCCAATTAAGTCTTCTTTATAAAATTCATCTTTAGACTCGTCGTTGTTCTTTATGTGTTTCACATGAACAACGAATTCAATTGGTCTCTGCTGGTATTCTTTATTTACTAATTCTTCATCCAAGATTCTTACTGTTGGCTTTGCATTAAGAGCTACTGCAATTTCAGCAATAGTGCGCAATGTGAAGTTTGAGGTTTCGTTTAACACACGGCTCACGTATGCTTTGCTTTTACAAAGCCTTTTGGCTAAATCTGTTTTGGTTATTTTTTCATCATTCATCTTGATCAGAATGTCCTCAACTAATCTGGCTTTTAACCAACCAAGCACAAATTCGACATCCTTATCTAAATCGACATCCGGGAGCCTTGAAAGTATCTCATAAAGCTCCTCCATATCAGGAGATTTTTTCAATATCTCAAATAGTTCTTTATTCATAATCATTCTCCTGTTCCAGGAAACGAATTCTCATTTGTTCTGCTTTTTCAAATTCATCGTTTTGCTCACTATGGCTATCATCTTTCATGTATCCATGAGTGCAAATAATCTTATCCCTATGAACAAAACCGAACAGCCTGCTTTTACCGCATTTGGCCTTGAATTCTATAATCTCGCTTTGTGGTTTCCCAACAGATACGCGTCCAGGATTGTAAGGAACCCGCTTCTGAGAAAGCTGCATTTTTATCGTTTGCACTAACCTCTTATAGTCGTCCTTATCATCTATTGCCCTTCGAGCAAGGAAGTTCAACGCTGGGCAACTCGGAACGGCTTCACTCTTGTCTCTTACGATAAAATTCAGTTCGTACTCAACTTCCCATTCAGTCTTAAATCCAAGCCTGTCATATAACTTTTTTGCCCTACTCTCATCTTTAAGAACCATCCGAAAGAAGACCTCCACCCCTTTGATGGGCAACAAATATAATTTGTTCATATCTTCTTTTGGCATTCTCTGAATGGTTAACTTAAAAGTTAACTAAGGAGATTCTACCCGTTTCCGTCATATTGTCAAGGGGGTGCCGCTTTTTTTTTGAAAAAATACCGCGAGGGGTCGAACCGATAGCAAGAGGCGCTCTATCTCGCGATCTCAGCTGCCTTTTTCCTCCCTGCCGGATAATCGAGAAACGCCTTGCAGTGCAGGGGGCATTCGGGTAGCTTAGACTCTGGTTGAGATTCTTTGGTATTTTTTGTGCGCAGCGATAGGTCGGCATGCGAGGTTGTTGGAGTAAGCCGGTTTTAAGGGTGGAATCCTGAGGTAGAGTTTATGAAAGTAACATGTTCAAACTGCAAGGCGACGCTCGAGTGTGATAGCTCGTTGTCCGGGCAATTGATCACCTGTCCGGAGTGCCAAACAGAGATTAAAGCGACCCCGCAGGTAGTGGTTGTTAAGGAAGCGCCCCCACATCAATCTCCGTCCATGCCTGACGATACACCTGAAACATTCGTTTCGGAAGGGAGGCCAAGTCTCCTTGGCTATTCCCCCGCAATTTTTGTTGGCATTTTGTTTGTGCTAATGGCCCTTACCGATGACAGAGAATTTCCAGAATGCCTTGGATGGGCTGTTTTGTGCGTTCCTCTTTTCCTGTATGCCTTCTATAACAAGTTTTCAATCTATTACCACCTGACCACAAAGAACCTGAGTCTCTTTGTCGGGTTCATTGCCAAAAGCGAAACACAAGTGAGGGTGCGCGATATCAGAGCCATTTTTGTTAAACGCAACCTATTGGATGTGCTCCTGGGGACCGGGACGTTGGTAGTCGGCACCTCTGCGACCTCTGGGCCGGAGATCACGATCCCTCACATCTACAAAGTATCTTATATAAAAGATGTATTGAACGAGCTGAGGGACAAGGAGACCGGCGACATTTAGGTTTGGCGAAATTGCATACGGCTCCCTCTCAATCGCCCTGCCGGAATGTCGCGAAAATCGAGAAAAGCCTTGCAGCCCCGGGAGTCATTCACGTAGAATGAGCTCTGATGAATTGTTAGAGCCCGGCAGTCTTCGACGGTCCGGGAGAGGTTAGTATATTTTATTTTTAACAAGTA
>CAZSTC010000126.1:2340-3776 GCA_964609795.1 uncultured Verrucomicrobiota bacterium | reverse complement strand
AAAAATATTCAGTTTTCATGGAGGTTCCTAGGCTGCGCAACCTTCATGAGTTGCCTTCTTTTGTGCTTCGTGCTGGAGATGTTTTGGAGAAAGCCATCACAGCAAGGCGGTAATTGCTCGACACAGCTCTCTACTGCAAAGCTCCGGATCGGGCGGTCTCTCGGATGTGTTATCCTGCTTATTATGCTGGGAACGGCGGGAGTTCTGAGCTGGGTTAAATATCAAGATGCATTCTGGGATATGGAAGCAGGAATGTTGCGTACGCCGCCGACTTCTATTGATGTTTATGACCGCAATGCAGCGGCTGAATATGACCCCGTTGCCGCGAAGCTGAAAGAGGCACAGGGCTTCTTCCCGGAAGATATCCGAACAGCCGGGAACAAATGGGAACCCCGCTTCAAGGAGACAGGAGGAACCTTAAAAACTCTTGCCCGCGATGCTCGACATTGGGAACTCGAATGCCAAACGGATACGGAGCAATCACTCCTTCTACCCCAATACTGGTTCCCAGGTTGGGAAGCGAAAAGTGGAACACAAATTTTGTCCGTTGGCCCTGAAGTCAAATCGGGATTGATTCAAATTAATATTCCCCCCGGACGCCACCAGATCACTCTCAGACTCCGCCCTCTCTGGCCTGAATGGACAGGCCTATGCCTCAGCCTGTTTACTCTGGTAATAACCGGGTTATATGGCTTGCTTTCAGTCAAAAAGACTTATGGATCCCGGAGCATCAGACCTGAAAGGATTTGATTGGGGAAAAAACTGGGAAAATGGAGAGAAAAAAAAGGCAGACTGTTTTAAAGTCTGCCTCTTATGAAAAATGAATTGGGGTTGGATTACTCCTGGCCGGCCAGGATGGCTGCGCGGCGATCCTGATACTGGCGCGGGGTGATCTTATCCTGTCTGTAAAGCTCCAGGAGTTGCTGCAGCTTGGCCTCTTTGCTCTCGGGATCCAGCGTGGAATCAGTGGGAGCCTTGGGAGTCTGGACAGCCGGGGCCTGTTTAAGTGTCTTCTCGCGATTTTGAGCCTCTTGTTCAGCTACTTTGCGAGCTTCCTTGAGCTGTTTTTCTTTCTCCTCTTCAGCTTTTTTGGCGGCGGCTTTGGCTTCAGCTTCGGCCTTTTTGGCAGCGGCTTTAGCCTCTTTTTCGGCTTTTTGAGCCAGGGCTTTGGCTTCTTTTTCGGCTTCTGCCTTCGCCTTGGCTTCAGCTTTGGCAACCTTCTCGGCTTCGGCTTTGGCTACTTTTTCCGCTTCAGCCTGAGCTTTGGCAGCAGCTTTGGCTACCTTCTCGGCTTCAGCCTGAGCTAAGGCAACGGCCTCCTGTTCGGCTTTCGCCTTTGCCTGAGCAGCCTTCTCGGCTTCAGCCTGAGCTAAGGCAACTTTCTCCGCTTCAGCTTTCGCTTTTTCTTGAGCCAACTTTTCAGCTTCAGCTTTTGC
>CAZSTC010000126.1:0-2240 GCA_964609795.1 uncultured Verrucomicrobiota bacterium | reverse complement strand
CTTTTTCGGCTTCAGCTTGTGCAACGACCGGGGCCGGGGCCGCTTTTTCGGCTTCGGCAACGGTTTCCTGCAACGCCTTCTGGGCCTGAGCCTCGGATTCGAGGATCAGAGCGGACTGCTGCTGGGCCTGTTCGGCCTTGATTTTGGCCATCTCGGCTTCTGCATCATCGGATTTGAGGACATTCACTCGGTTTTCGAGCTCCTTGATGCGGGCTTTCCTCAGGGAAATCAACTTCTGGTTGATTTCAATGACGGTGTGGCTGTCATTGGCGACCAGTTTATCCATCTCCCATTTTTCCATGGAAGCGGTGTATTCCTCTTCCAGCGCTTTGATTTCAGCAGCCAGAGCGGCCTGGCCCTCAGCAGCTCTGAGGTTACCGGCGGCGATTCGTCCTTCAGCCAATTGATAAACAGTTTTTTTGGCGGAAAGTTTGCTTTCCATGGCGTCGCAGGCCTGTCTGAGTTTTGCCTCAGACTTGCGGGATTTATCCAGCGATTTGGTCGCCTTGGAAACATTGGATTCCAGAGTCCGAATATCTTTTTTGAGAGCTTTGATTTCGGCCTTGGTATCGTTGAGAGCGCTTTTAAGCTCTGTAGTCGCGGCCTGGAGCGTGGGCACCAGCGGAGCAGTCCCGCCGACACCGACCAAAGCAGCGGCCAGCAGCAATAAGGTTAGCTTTTTCTTCATAAGTATCCGTATCCTTAAAGTTCAATATTAATAGCCTAAAGGCGCTCTTTCGGAAGTTTCCCGGTCGAAGTTTTCGAGGCAGGCCTAAAACGGACCTGCGGACTCCTTCAACTAGGCGTTGACCTGGACGGGAACTTCCTTCACGACAGAGTGGAGCTTAAGGAGCTCGAGCACCTTACCCCGAACAATTTCGGAGGCGATCTGGTTGAACCCGCGGTTCTCCTGGAGGCGCTTGACGAACTTCTGGAGAGGGACTTTATTCATCTGAGCCAGGATTGTGATCCGGGTTCTCATCTCTTCTTCAGAAGCTTTCAGCTTTTCGGCCTCGGCTATTTTTCCAAAAATAAAATTCAATTTCAGGTTTGATGCAGCCTGCTTTGCGGCATTGGCCTTGATCTCGGGCATACCCCGCTGGATGACCTCTTCGCGGACTTTACGCTCGCGGTTCTGCTGCAACACCCGCTCGACGAGCTCGGCAGTTTCCAACTCCAGGAGACTATCCGGGAGTTCAAAATCGACCTTCTCGAGCAACGCCTTGGCGATCTGGGCTTCTATGGATTGCTTTTCCTTGTAGCGGGCATCCTGCTCCAGATCGGAATGGACGCGGGTTTTGAGTTCTTCGAGGGTCTTCACGCCGTAGAGTCCGGCAAATTTATCATCGAGCGTGGGCAGTTCCACCTCTTTGACCAGGACGACGGTGATTTCAAAAGTCCCCTTCTTACCGGCCAATTCGGGCTCGACAAAATCGGCAGGGAAATCGATCGTAACGGTTTTTTTGTCTCCGGCCTTGAGGCCAACGAGCTGCTCCGTGAAACCGGGCAGGAAAGAATCCTTGGTGATACGGACCCAGAAATTATCCGCCTTGGCGATGCGCTGAGCGGTCGGCACGATTTCGGTAATCGGCTTGCCCTCGCAGCTGCCTGTGTAGTTGATGACGACGACGTCTTTTTCCTGAGCGTTTCTATCGGTATCCTTGTAGGAGCACATCCGTTCCTGGAGGACCAGGATGGCTTTATTCACCTGCTCGTCGCCGATGACATGCTTTTCGAGCGTTACAGGCAAACCCTTATAATCGGGCAATTCGAAAGTGGGCGCGAGTTCGATGGTGATATTGAAGCTGAAAGGTTTCCCATTTTCCAAGGGAGCATCCTCTTCCAGGCGGGGATTACCGACCGGCTTGAGGTCTTCTTTTTTAACGGCTTCCTGGAATCCCTTTTCCACCAGATTCTGGCTGGCGCGTTGATAAATTGCTTTACCGTGAAGATTCAAAACCTTTTCACGGGGAGCTTTACCGGCTCTGAACCCGGGAACGGTTACATTTTTTTGATAAAGGCTGGCCGCCTCTTCAATGGCCGCGCTGACCTCTTCGGTGCCATATTCTACCTTTAACAGTTTTTTGCAAGGTGCTAAATCTACCAAACTTACATTCACAAATAGTTTACCTTTCCAATTGACTCTTCGATCCATCTGCGGTAACAGACAAGAACCACCACAGTGGCCCCTCACTCTAAAAGAACCAGCTCCCAGCGTCAAGCAAGTGTTTAGAGGCAAA
>CAZSTC010000125.1:1860-3785 GCA_964609795.1 uncultured Verrucomicrobiota bacterium | reverse complement strand
GCCGGGACTCACCCCAATTGGGGAACCTCTGAGGAAGATCAGTTCCTGGCCGATACCTTCACGGTCAGCTATCACCTCTGGGAAAACGTTATCAGCCGTGCAGAATTCCGCTGGGATCACGATCTCTCGGCCAATAAACGCATGACCGATGACGGCACCCGTGACAATGCTTTCGGCATCGGGGCCAGCATCGTCTACCTGTTCTAAGCCGCCAGCGGTTCGGCGTCAGTTCAGGAAAAGAGTCCCGATTTTGATCCAGATGGGAGTTGAAATGACGCTGATAATGGTGGTCAGGAAGACCACGCGGAAGGCCAGGCCCGAATCGGCCTTGTAGAGCTGGGAAAGCACCATGGCAAAAACAGCCGTCGGCATGGCGGCCTGCAGAATAACCACCCGCTTGAGCTCCAGAGTCAGCGGCAAGAAGCGGGCCGCCAACAGAATTAACGCAGGCAGGAGGAGGCAGCGCAAGACCGAGGCGACCGCCGTCGAGCGCAGCTCCCACATCAGATTATACTGCCGGCAGAGGTCGTAGATAATGGTCCCGGAGACGATCAGCCCCAGCGGGTAGGCACATTGGCCCAGACCGTGAAAGGTTGAGCGCAACGCACCCGGCAGCAGCATATCCGCCTTGAGGAAATTGAGGGCCAGCCCGAATACAAGGGCAATGAGCGGCATATTGAACATCTTCTTCCAATCCTTCAGCGGAGAATACCCGCTCAGGCAGGCCACCACCAGAGTCCAGACCGCGACTTCCACCCCGACGTTGAAAACAAAGAGGACGCCCACCGTGTTCTGGTCATAAAGCGCCAGGGCCAGAGGGAAAGGAATGTAGCCGTAGTTATACAATCCGACCGAAACCGCAAAAGAGCGCTTCTTGGAGTCCGGGGAATCTTTCTTCAACCCGGCCAGGCGCAGGGAAGCCCAGCCGATCAAGAGTCCCAGAAGAAGGGTCCCGATTCCCAGCATGGGTGCCATGAGGAGGTTGGCCGAGCTTTTCAGGGCGGCATTGCCCAGGACCGAATCGAGAATAAGACACGGGATCAGAGCCTTCACCACCAGGTTCAGAGTCCCCGTGGCGGCTTCCTCCGAAAAACATTTGGCCCAGCGCAAAAGGCTCCCCACCGCCATCATCAAAAAAACAGGGATGGAAGCCTGCGTAATAATCCAAAACTCATTCATCGAAAAATCGGATTCGTTTTCCTTGGGCGCGAGCATAAGCTCTCGGCCGGTAAATATACAGGTAAAAAGCTTTAAAGCCGACCGTGAAATATCACAGCCGGCTTTAAAGCGCGGGATAATGGTTTCAGCCTGGGGCCGAAAGCTCTTATTCCATCCTAGAAATCACTCTTCTTCAAGCGGAAGAATCTCTGACTGTCAGCCGAGCTCAACGGGAGAATGATCTTCCCGTCCACCGTCGGACTCACCGTATAGAAGGGACTCCAAGTTCCTTCCAGAGTTTCCGCCACCTCTATCTCGTAAGTGACACCGGCAAGGGCTTCCCAAGTCAGCTCCACTTTGCCGAAGACGAGCTCGCTGCCAGCTACCTGGAGAGACTCCGGTTCACCGGGCTGAATACCGAAATTCATCTCATCGGTAGTCGCTGCGGCTACTCCTGCCGGCGCTTCAACAAAGTCCGGGTGATTCTTGGTCTGGATGATACCTGCATGGACGCCCGGGAAGGAATCCAACAAGACCCAGCGGTAAGTACCGTAGATGTAACTGATCTCTTCAAGAAGGTAGCAGTTCATGTAGTAGATTTTCACCCCGTTGCAACGGATCATCTTGGCGTAATCGTGCGTTACAGTGGGTAAGGCAGCTTGGACGCCCAGGTAAAGATCGCGAACGTAGATGGCACCGTTGGCACTGCCAGCCGGCGGATCAAAGTCAAAGCGGACACCCTCATTGACAGTCACATAGCCGGAGAG
>CAZSTC010000125.1:0-1760 GCA_964609795.1 uncultured Verrucomicrobiota bacterium | reverse complement strand
GTGTAGTTCCCGTTGAGCGTCAAGTCGGCTGCATCGAACAAGAAATCCTCACCCAGCTCAACTGTCTCGGTTATTTCAGCCGGAACCTCCGACTGGATGTGGAATTTATCCACCATCGGGACAGTATCCACGAAGTCCGTCGGCACCGTGAACATCGCATTGGGATCCGTGGCCGGGCCTACAAAGACCAGGTGGAATACGAAGTCAGCATCTTCCCACTCCGGTTCTTCTTCCTCGGGCTCCTCAGGAGCTTCCGGGTCTTCGGGATCCGGCGGGTCGGGCGGCTCTACTGGGTCCGGGTTACGGACATAGGGAGTATCGCTGATCTGGAAAGTGACGGTGTAAATACCGCTGTAGATGGCCATATTGCCCTGCAAACGGGTCATCGTCGGGCTCACTACCTCTTTCAGGACCAGCTTGCGGTTCGGGTCGTTCGGATCCTTCAGCCGGGAGATGAACGCATTGACGTAGTTCGCATTCAAGAGAACATTCTCCGCAGAAGTCAGGTTCGTGATATTGAGCGTAATGGATTGCTGGGCATCAGCCGAGAACTTGTCCAGAATGTTCACACCGCTGCCTCCGGTAATCGTGATATGACCGGGATACTTGGAGCTATCCAACTCCTGAACAACCGGATAACCACTCTGCAGAAGGGTCACTTTGTCAAAGGCATTGGTACCAATGCTGACCTGATACGCGCTGTAATCGATATCGACTCTGCCATTATCCGGATTCTCAGGGTCGATGCGATAGGGAATCTCACCCGGGCGCAGCCACTTCAGATCATCCTCTTCCTGCGTAAGGCTTCCGGCCAGACAGGATAAACCGACCTCAACCTGATAAGGACCCCAGAATGGAACGAATTCCTGAATCCAGGCCGGAGCGCGATAAGGAACCTGATCCGGGGTCGGCAGAGGTTCGTTGGTAACGGGATCAGTGGGGATGATATCATGAGTCTCCACATCCCTCCAGATATAGCGGCTGGGCAATGCATAAGGCCCCATGGGCGCATGAGTGAGGGGGTCAAACTGAAAATACTGGTATGGAATTTCGTAATTACCCATATCGACCCAAAAACGATCAGGCGTAAAGCCCCATCCGTCATGATCCGGAATGAGCTGATTGCCGGCCATCTCCGTATAAAAATAACCGGTGAGGTCTTCCCAAAAAATCTGTTGATAGCGCGGTTTGCCCAAACCTTCCTGAGCATCAGTTTTTTTGTAAAGGTACTGAGTAACGTTGACGGGCATGGCGGAGTGCTGACCGCTCATATCCGCATAACCCCCGCGGCCCATGAATTCCACGCGGAACTGGTTATAGCTGTTGCAACCGATGACGTTGCCCAAGTCGTCAAACTGGTAATCAATAAGGTCACCCGGCACGAACACCACCTGATAAAACGGTTTGGGATCACCCGGATCATACATAGCTTCATTGATGTAGACCTTGGGATTGGCATCATCCCACCAGATCGACTGCCCGGCTGAATCAAGGACCTTTCTCAGAGTCGGAGTAATGCTCATTCCTCCGGCAGGCGTACTACCATCAGCCGAAGTACCCACGATGTTCATGCCAATGCGTCCCAGACCGCCCACATAACGTCCCTCCTGTACGCCGTGGCCCCAGGCATAAGGCCAAATACCGCCGGCTCTGACATTCGGGTTGTTAAGGTTCGCAGTATCGTTTATGAAACCACTGGAGTATCCGCCAAACGCACTGTAGTGCGCGCCCCAGAGATCCAGGTTTTCAGTCGCCTGAAT
>CAZSTC010000124.1:0-3816 GCA_964609795.1 uncultured Verrucomicrobiota bacterium | reverse complement strand
TAGCGGGCCAGGACTTCGAGCAGCAGCACCGTCGAAATCAAATCGACCGCGTAGATGCCCACCATGATTGCAATCTGGTATTGAATCGCCGTCATCGGAGACGAGCCTCCCAGCATTTGCCCGGTCATCATGCCCGGAAGCGATACAATCCCCAGCGTCGCCATGGTCGCAATCTGAGGCATAACGCCCGCCCGCAGCGCGGTCTGCATGAATGGCCGCAGCGCCTCGCTCCGATTCGCCCCGTAAAGCATCCGCAGCTCGTATTCAGAACGGCTATCACGCATCTGGCGGAAAAACCGCTCCAGGACCACCACGTTGCTGCGCAGCGAATTGCCCAACAGCATCCCGCCGATCGGAATCATCAGCGAGGCCTCCGAGGCGCTTTTGCCGACGATCAGAATAATGAAATAGAACAAGATGGATAGAAACGAGACGGTCAGCGCCGTAAATGTAGCCGAGAACATCACCCGGACCGGAAGCCCGGCCTGCCGCAGCGTCGTCCATGCTGCCACTGCGGTCATGATCAAGACCCAGAGCAGATTAATCCACAATGAGTTCCATTCAAAAACATAACGCAAGTACAACCCCACCAGCAGCAGTTGCACCGACATTCGCCCCACGGCCCACAGCGAATCGCGCACGATCGCCAGTTGGTAGCGCATCGACAGCAACAGAACCGGCAGCAGCAGCAGATAGGCGGACGCCATCCCAAAATAGCTCAATTCAGTAGCGGAATTCATGGTCTGACCTTTCTCAATGACTTGTTTTCCATACAATACTCAACCGGAAACGCGTTCCGGAACACCGGGTCGTGAGTGATTGCCAGCAGGGTGACCGGGAGCTCCCGGAGAACGGCGATCACCTTGTCCCGCGAGTCGCTATCCAGCGCCGCGGTAATCTCGTCGGCAAGAATGATGTCCCGGTTCATCAGGAGTCCGCGAGCGATGGCGATCCGCTGCTTTTCGCCGCCGGAGAGTTGCGAGGCTGGCCGGTCCAGGACGATGTCGGGCAGCCCCACTCGCTCAAGCGTTTCCGCGATCTTGTCCGGATCAGGCCGAAGACGGGCGTTCAGCTTGAAGGTGAATGGCAGCAGCAGAGCATCGCGAACCGTTTCAGCGCCCATCACCGGCTCCTGCTGCAGGAACGCAATCCGGTGGCGAATCGCCCCCTGTGTCGCCAAAGAGAGTTCGACTCCGCCGACCTCAATGGTCCCGGAGTCAACCCCGCGCAGCCCAACGAGGGCACGCAGCAGCGAGGATTTCCCGCAACCGGAAGGCCCGGATAATACCGCCTTGTCCCCTTGCCCCATCTCGAAAGATACGCCCGAACAGAGAATCCGATTCGCCGCAGAGAGAGTCAAATTTTTCACTTCAATAACCATTTTCGTTCACTCCTTATTCGAGACTCCCTCCGGCAACGTTTCGACAAAGGCTCTGATTTCATCGCGCACCTTTCGGTAACAATCCATCTGCTCTTCTTCGGATGCGCCTTGCTTTGCCAGCTCCCTTGCCATTTTGGGCGGATCATCGAATCCCACATGGATGACCCTGCAGTACCCCGGGAAAAACGGACAAGTCTCGTGCGCATGGCCGCAGACCGTGACTACCACGTCGAGTTTGACCTCCTTGAATTCCCCGATATGCTGGGATTTATGACCGGAGATATCCACTCCGGCCTCAGCCATCACTTTTACGGCATTGGGGTTAAGGCCGTGTGTTTCGATTCCGGCCGAATACGCCTCAATCACGTCTCCTTTCAAATGACGTGCCCAGCCCTCAGCCATCTGGCTGCGGCATGAGTTTCCGGTGCACAGGAAGAGCACCTTCAGTTTTTCGCTCATATTTTTTATCTTCTCGGTTGCTGAAGTTATTTTTTACAGGCAGCGTTCAGCACCTTTTTCACATCCTCAATCGCGGGGACCTTGCCAACTATCTTTACGGTTCCATCCACCGCCAGGGCCGGAGTCATCATCACTCCAAAAGCCATAATCTGATTGATGTCTGTGACCTTTTCCAGCTCATAATCCAGCCCGAGTTCTTTGGCTGCGGCATCCGCCACTTCAGCCAGCTTCTTGCACTTGGGGCATCCGGTCCCCAGAATTTGTATTTTCATAATGTTTTGCTCTTCTCTTTTTTATCCGAAAAATGTTCCGAAAATGACTCCGCTCAAAGTGGCCATCACAATAACCAGACCGACAAATACAACAGTTTTCCGGGTTCCGAGGACACTGCGAATAACCAACATGCTCGGCAAGCTCAATGCAGGTCCAGCCAAGAGCAATGCCAGCGCTGGCCCTTTGCCCATCCCGTTTCCGATCAACCCCTGCAAAATAGGCACCTCGGTCAGCGTGGCAAAATACATAAATGCCCCTGCAAATGAGGCGAAAAAATTAGCTCCCAACGAGTTGCCCCCAACGGCTCTGGATATCCACTCCGAAGGGATCAACCCCTCATGCCCCACTCTCCCCAGCAATCCTCCCGCAATAAGAACCCCGAAAAGCAGCAACGGCAGAATCTGTTTGGCGAATCCCCACGAGGCTGAAAACCACTCGGAAGTCGCCCCCTTATCAGTACTGGTGAAAATAGAGAGCCCGATCACCCCGGCAGAAAAGGCAATTAGAGGCTGTTCCGGGAAAAAAAGCGCAAATAAAGTAGTTGCTACCGCAATCAGGGTGATTTTCCACCAGGCGAGACCAAACCAATAGACCAGCATCACTCCGAGGCCAACTGCAAAAAACGAGGTGGCAATCCATTTGGCGCTGTAAAGGGCAGCCCATATCCCGGTTGTCACATCGGGCTTACCCCAATTGGCGAACACCAGAATCCCCACCATCGAGCCGAAATAAAGAGCGTTCTTCCAAAGCGGCAAAACACCCGCATCCTCCGGCATGACCGGTTGCGCCTGCACCTTCTGATTCTCTTCCTTTCTGAAAATGAGGTGCATCAGCAATCCGATGACGATACTGAAAAGAATGGCCCCCACAGCCCGTGCTATACCGAGCTCGATCCCGAGCACCCTGGCCGTCAGCACGATGGCAAGCACATTGATCGCCGGTCCCGAATAAAGAAAAGCTGATGCGGGCCCCAGGCCGGCTCCCATCCGGTAGATTCCGGCAAAAAGCGGCAAAACCGTGCAGGAACAGACCGCCAGAAGCGTCCCCGATACGGAGGCGACGCCATAGGCCAATATCTTGTTGGCCCTTACCCCAAGATATTTCATCACCGCTGCCTGGCTGACAAAGACGGAGATCGCCCCGGCAATGAAAAAAGCGGGAATCAGGCAAAGCAGAACATGCTCTTGCGCATACCACTGAGCCAGATAGAGGGCCTCCATCACGGCATTATCAAAGCGCTCAGTTCCAACGGGGAGGTAGAAGAATGCCAGAAACACCCCGACAATCACCGCCAGCTTCTTCCACTCAGATTTCCAATCCATACTACTTCAGCAACGCCGACTGCTCTTTGGCTTGTGATTCGATCACCGCCTCCACACAGCTCATGAACTTGATGACACAAGGCACCTTCAGCCGATAGTAAACCTGTTTGCCTCGCTTCTCATCCTCCACAATCCCCGCCTGCCGCAGCAGAGCCAGATGCTTTGAAACAGTCGAAAAATCCACATCCACATCATCGGCAAACTCACAAACACAGCGCTCCCCGTCCGCCAGCCGCTCCACCATCCAGAGCCGCGTAGGATGAGCCAGCGCCTTAATCACCCTCGCCTTGGCCGCATAAATCAATTTCTCTTTTTCAGTCATACCTCGCATCTCCACGTATGCACACATGGCAAAATAACCCTATATATAAAACCCGTCAA
>CAZSTC010000123.1:0-3862 GCA_964609795.1 uncultured Verrucomicrobiota bacterium | reverse complement strand
TTTCGGTGCGCCTGTTTTTGAGGCAATGCGTGTTATAAAAGTTGCCAGATGGGCAAGAGCGTGTTATCTTTTCAATCGTTGAATGTGAGTGACTCTGTTAAATTCTAAAGAAAGAAGAAAATAATGAATACAATAATGGCTCAGATGCCCGAAGGCGGCTGGTTTTTGATCTTACTCGGATTGGGACTGGTCGTTGCGATCGTTCTGCTCTCTATTATTCTCAAGTTCCTCAGTATTTGGATACGCGCCCTCTTTTCAGGAGCCCGGGTGACTTATGTGGAACTGATGGCCCTCTGGCTGAGGAAGGTGCCCGTCGGTTACATTGTGGATAACCGCATCACGGCGATGAAAGCAGGATTGGAGGTTACGATTGATGATTTGTCGACGCACTACCTGGCGGGTGGAAACGTGGAGATGGTGATTCTGGCCCTGATCGCCGCCAAGAAGGCCGGTATCCATCTTAATTTTGACCGCGGTTGCGCCATCGACCTGGCCACCAAAGGAACCGGGAAAACCGTTCTGGACGCCGTCAAAACCTCGGTGAACCCCAAGGTGATTGATTGCCCCAGCGGAGCCCAGAGCCGCTCTTCCATTGATGGCGTGGCCAAGGATGGTATCGTCATCAAGGCCCGTGCCCGCGTGACGGTGCGGACCAACCTGGAGCGCTTCGTCGGCGGTGCCACAGAGGAGACGATTATCGCCCGCGTAGGCGAAGGCATCGTCGCCACCATCGGTTCAGCCTCTACTTACAAGGAAGTGCTGGAGAACCCGGACCGCATCTCCAAGACGGTGCTCGATAAAGCGCTCGACAGCAATACGGCTTTTGAAATTCTTTCGATCGATATTGCCGACGTGGATGTCGGCGAAAACGTCGGCGCCAAATTACAGGCAGAGCAGGCTGAGGCCAGCAAGCTCATCGCACAGGCCCAGGCGGAAGTCCGCCGTGCCGCCGCCGTCGCCTTGGAGCAGGAAATGATCGCCCGCAGCCAGGAGATGCGCGCCAAGGTGATTGAGGCCGAAGCTCAGGTGCCGCTGGCCATGGCCGAGGCTTTCCGCTCCGGCAATCTCGGGATTATGGATTACTTCCGGATGAAGAATATCCAGGCCGATACCGGAATGCGCGAGAGCATTTCCCAGGGGACCAAGCCCACGACCGACTCCCAGGAGAAATCCAGGGGACCGGGCAAATAGGGTTCACTCTGAATGAGTGAGAACAGGTAAAGGTTTCGTTTTCTCATGCCGCCGGCGGCCTCTTCACGGAGGTGCCGGCGGCTGAAAGACTGAAAAAATGAGCGGAACATTTCAAATGAGCACGATTTTAGCTGCCGGTGGAGGTTTTGATTTCTTCACCCTCATCGGAGTGGGTGTCTTTTTCATCCTCAGCTTTATCGCCAAAAGAGCCCAGAAAGTCGCGGAGGAGAAAGCTCGCCGTGAGGAACAAGGGTCTGGCTCTGCTCCCGTGCCACTGGCTGCGGAGGCCAAGCCCAAAAAACAGGATCTCTGGAGCAGCCTTGAGGAACAGCTTCGGGAAATTATGGGAGAAACCTCCCTGCCCAAGGCTCCCCCGAAGGAGAGTGCCGGGATCCAATTGCAGACTCAGCCGATGCGTCAGCGCGTTGAAATCCCCCCTCAGCGGCGGGACTCCTTTGAAGATGATTTTTCCGGGACGGAGGTTTCGTCGACTCCCGTTCTGAAAAAGGAGATCGATGTGCGCAAAATCGCCGCAGCTCCCAAAGCACGCGGTGTGGGCCAGATCAGGCGCGACCTCAAGAGCGAGCTCTCCCAGCTCAAAATCAAAGTTTCCGAGCATGTCAGGGGACTCGATGTCGAAGTGGATACCCTGCCGATCGGCTCGGTCAGAGCCAGCCGGATGGAATCCGAGAACGTGCCGGCCTATCGCCTGAGCCAGAATCTAAAATCGCCCAGGAGTTTGCAGGATTATATTGTTATTTCGACCGTTCTGGGGCCGCCCAAAGCTCTTTCCACAGAGAGCGATCTCTATGAAAAATACTAGCTCCGAACCCGCTATCCGTCCGTTTCCGAAAGTTTGGTTTCTCCTGTTGCTGATTCCTGCAGGAGCTCTTCTGGGGCTGATATTTCAGGGGAGCAATTTCTTCCTTCCTCTTTTCACGTTGGGGCTTGTGGCTTTCGGTGTCGTCTGCCTCCGGCAAGTTTCCGGGAGAGTGAAGCGTTGGGCGCTTTTCCTCTGGTTGGGATTGGCCCTGACGCTCGTAGGGGATTTCTTCCTCGTTTTTCAAGACGCGCCGATCGCCTCGCTGCATTTCCTTCTGGGGGTTGGCGGTTTCTCGCTGGCTCAAATCTGCTGGCTGATTTTCTTTTTGCGGCTGGGACGTTTCAGCCGCCGGGTTGGGATTCCTCTTTTTCTTTTCTACGGGGCCTTTTATGGTTTTGCACTCTATTCCGCGTTTCCGGCCTCTCACGAGAATCCGCTGCGGGTGATGATTGCTCTCTATATGGTTCTTTTCTGTACCAACGTGAGTCTGGCTGCCGGCGCCCGAGATCTGCCCGGTTCCCGTTGGCTTTTGATGGGGCTCTCGATACTTCTTTTTTCTGACACGATGATCGCTCTGGGACGTTTTATTTATGTGGGCCAAGTGCTTTTCCTGGTCGGTCCCACCTACCTGGCTTCATTGACCCTGATCGCTGTTGGGGCTTCTCGTTTTACCTTAAAGATGGACTTCTCGAAGACTGAGGACCCATTGCCTCAAAAAGAGACCGAGCCTTGATGCCCGATGCTTTTATGCAATGCGTGCCCACCACTTGACAAAATTTCACGATACCCATAGTTTTCCTATGGGTTTCCCGTAACATTGTCAAGTAACACAGATCCCGGACTTGACAAAATTTCATGATACCCATAGTATTCCTATGGGTTATGTGAAACAAAGTCAAGGAATCCGAAGATGAAACATGATGAGTTTTTCCGAAAGCACCCGGTTTTCACCGGAGAGGAGTTTGCCAAATATCTGTCATCTCTTGGTGAAGTCGGAGGGCGGACGCAGGAGACGCTCCTGACGTACTACCAGAAGGCCGGACGCGTCGTTCAGGTACGCCGCGGGTTGTATGCCGTCATTCCACCGGGAGCCGGGATCGATTCGTATCGGGTCGATCCGTTCCTCCTCGCTGCGAAGCTGACGCCGGATTCGGTGTTGACGCACCATACGGCGCTGGAATTTCACGGAAAGGCTTACTCGGTTCATACACAGTTCCCGTACTCAGCCTCCCGTCCGCTTGAACTTCTGAGCTTCCGCTCCCATGTTTTCCAAGGAACTCGGTTTCCGAATGCTCTCCTCCGCTCGGGAAAAACCCACTTCGGCGTTTTGACCGCGGAACGCGCAGGGATGGAGTTGCGGGTCGCTAGCCTGGAGAGAACTTTGGTGGACGTTCTGGATCGTCCGCACCTTTCGGGAAGCTGGGAGGAAATCTGGCGCTCGCTGGAGTCTGTCGAGTTCTTCGATCTCGATAAGGTCGTGGAATATGCACTCCTGCTCGGAAATGCAACCACCGTGGCGAAGGTGGGATTCTTCCTCGAACAGCACCGCGAACCGTTGATGGTGGAGGACCGCCATCTCAAGGCGCTTTATGATCTGCGGCCCCGGCAGCCGCATTACCTGGAGCGCGCAAGACGGACAGCCGGCCGCCTTGTGTCGGAATGGAACCTGGTAATTCCCGGAGAAGTTCTCGAACAGGCATGGGGGGAAGTATTATGAAAATCTCTCCCGAGAAGCTGTCCGCCGAAGCTGAAGCGACGGGTTTCAGACCGGATGTGCTCGAAAAGGTCGCACACCTGCTTGGACTGCTCAATGCCATGCAAAGCCACCCTTTCCTTAAAGGGAAGTTG
>CAZSTC010000122.1:0-3869 GCA_964609795.1 uncultured Verrucomicrobiota bacterium | reverse complement strand
GCAACACCTATTGCTACGCCTCCCTTACTGTTTTCATCAGCTTTATGAATGATAGAGATATACCAATAGAATTTACCATTACGCTCTATGCATTGTGCAGCATTAGCGGCATAAGCTGCCCATTTAAAGTCTTTGGTGGTAAGGCATGGCCCATGACTTTTCCAGTTTACCATATCATTCGTGGAATATACCAGCCAATCTGGCATTTGGTATGTCTTGGCATCGACTGTTGCCGTATCGTGACCAACATAAAGATATACAGTATTGTTATGTACAAGCGGAGCTGGATCGGCAGTGAAAACATTTGTGACGATGGGGTTTTTAGCTGTGGTAGCAACCGATATCGCAATTAACAACAAAAGCACTAAGGAAGTTCTTATCGAAAGTATTCTTTTAAAATTCATATTATTGTTTTTCAGGATTTTATATATAAAATCAACGTTATTTTTTATACTATTTGATTAGTTTATTTATTTTGCCAGCTTTGGATTTCTCTGATTGACTTGTTCAGAATTTCAGGTTAATACTAAACTTATCCCCATCTTTAATAATAAGTAATTCCTGTTTGCTCTCATCGTATTTCCATTTATCAGAATTACTGACTTTTAATGGTTTCTTACTGCTTGATATTATAAATGCATAAGGAAGTTTCTCAGCTCCATCAACCTTTAATACGTTTAGCTGACCATCATATGAAATATTTATTGAATCATACTCGATACCGTCTCCTAAAGGCCTGAAATATTGATATTCACATTTCCCTTCATCGGGTAAGATACAGATTGTTTGTTTGCCGGTTAATGTAGAATCGCCAATACCTGAATAGCTATTTGTTATATTCATAGGAATGATCGCGCCAGCTTTGAAAAATAACGGAAACTGGTTGAGAGGATATGACGTACTAATCATAGTACCACCATCAATTATTTTTTTTGTCCAAAAGTCCATCCACCTACCTTCCTGAGGAAGTTTAAAACTTACAGCATCGTTTGCCGACGTAATGGCTTTTGTAAAGATATAATCACCAACCATGTGACTTTCCTGTTTATAGTCAGGATTTTTAATTAACGAACCGCCTGTTTTATGCACACCTACTATAGTGCTGAATAAATAAGGTATTAACTGACTATGCAGCCATGCAGCTTGTCGATAACAAGAAGCAGCTTCTTCTCCGTGAAACCATGGCAAGTGATTAGTGAATGCTCCGTTTTCGCCTCCATTTATCATATTGGCAGTTAACGCGCCAAATTGAGCATATCTGATCAATTCCTTTTTATCTGAACGATCTCTGAAAAAACCTCCAACTTCGCAAGCAGGAGCTCCATAACCAAGTTCGGCACTTTTATAAATATTATTAATCTGCAGTTTCAAGCCATTCCACGAGCCATTAAAATCACCACACCAACCAAGACTTAATTGTTCAACAGATGCTTCGACTCCTCCCTGATGAGAAAAAGGACGACCAATTATTGCACCTTCAGATTTTTTGTTTGTAATGTATTGATACATTCCATTATAATAATAAGGTCTGAAATTCACATTTGTCAGCTGGCCTATCGAGGTTGTCACTGTATCTCCGAAATAAATCTCACCCTGATCCACTTTGAAACCATAGACTCCATCGATTGTAACTTTATCGAGCTGCGAATTCCACCAATTGACTGCATCTTTATTTGTAAAATCTATATGCAAACCCTCTCCCTTCCACCATTTCGAGGTTTCACCATTATTTATAGCATACTTTTTAGCAACAACTTCGTCAAATGCCGGATGTTTTTGGACCGGCATGTCTGTTGCTGTGCTGTTCACACAGCCTGTTAGCCACAAAATAACTTTTACATTCTGCTTGTTAAAGTTATTAATCATTTCAGTTGAGTTCGAATAACGGGCAGTGTTCCATTCAAAGTTATTATAGGCAGTGGACCATGGGCTGTCAATAATTATAGAACCCACAGGCATTTTGTGTTCTAAATACAGGTTGACAAGCTTAACTGATGAAACCTGATTATTCGCACTATCTTCCCAAACAACATGCTCCAGAATCCACCTGGGTGTGATTGGTGGTGTTTTCTTGCTTTGAGAAAATAAAACTGTCTGTACAAAGAAGAAACAAACACAAAAAAACAAAAAGTATCGTTTCATAATTTATTATTTTATTCTGCCACTTTCCATTCAAACACCGTACCGTCTTTTCGGTTTGGAAGCGTTCCGGGAAAATCGGCTCCGTAAGGTTCGCTGGTTCCGGGGGATAGCCCCACAAAACGGTTGGTTTTAAGCGATAGCAACATACATTGCCCACGCAACATGTCCTGCCACTGAAACAAACTTGCTTCCGATTCTTCTTTGAGCATCCTCACGTCGCCCGAAATACCAATTCCTACAACAGTGAGGAAACCGGTGCCATTTAAAGCCTCAAGTGCTACCCGTCCTTTACCACGGTCGTGTACTTTAAACTTTACACCAGTTCCGTTTGCTTCGCGGGAACCTTTACCTTGAGAATGCATCATTCCATGTGGATTTGCCCACACTAATTGGTTAGTTCCTAAATTGGTCAACGTAATAGCTTTTCCAACAGGAATATTCTTCGATCGGTCAGCCAATGGCTCTACAAGCTTAAAGTCTTCAAAATCGGCATAACCGCCTTCTTTCCCTTCTGTATTATATGCAAACAGAGCATAACGTGATCCCTGGAATGTTTTTAGCTGGTAAGGCAACCTGATGGAATCACCGACGTTTGTAAAAGTAATACCATCGGTGCTGTAGCTGAATTGTGCTATATCTTCATCGTAATTACCTGTAATACGCAGATATACTTTGCCAGAAGTCAATAGTTTGTCGAGGGTTTTATTCTGAAATTGATCGTAAAAACGAAGGATGAAACCACCATCACTTTTGACCATTCCCAAACTTGCATATGGCATGTTCAGAATGGCAAGTCCGGCAATATCACCAGCTTTGAGTGCCCTTGCATCGAGCAAAGCAGTACCTGATGATTCGGGACCAATTACACGTTGTGTCAGAGTATTGCGCGCCCAAAGAAAATTTTTGGCAGGCAAGGTAAACAGGCGCAATGAACCTCTTTTTTTGTTCAACTTCCATTTGCTATCGTCAGGGTTGTGGTTCCATTGCCATACGGGCAGAAGTTTTGAACCGGAAAAATCATCGCTACGTTGGTATGGCGCAACAGGGGTTGTTTTTGCTATAACATTGGGCTTAACCCAGGTACGTGGTGAGCGGCCAAGGTTTCCATCAATTCCAAAATACGGCCAACCGTCTTTCCATGTAACGGGCGAAAGAAAGGTAGTACGGCCCACCGACCTGAAATCCATCATCGAAAAGCCCCACCAATCACCATTTGGCAAATCGACAATGCCACCCTGATGCAAAGGCACTGCACCAAAATAGCTGTCGGCATCGGGTGTAAGTTTAAATTTAAAACCGGGCTCCGGAACCGGCCGACCAAGACCAACATTGTCGGTAAGCCAGCCTCGTTTTGTTCCCATCGTTTCCTTTGCACTGATCACCACCGTTTCGTAAGGGCCATAAGGTTTATCGGCGCGGGCACATTGCATACGTCCGCTAGGTGAGTAATTGGCACTTATAATGTAATATTTACCTTTTATTTTGTAGATATGGTGCCCCTCGCCCATGCTGTTTCCGGCGGGGATTATTACTTTTTCACTGCCCTCAACGATTCCACTAAAATCGGGTTTTATTTCAACCAATAATACTTCGTTATATTTATGAACGGCATACACTTTACCATCGTCATCAAACAACACCGACAAATCATAGATTTCGAGGTTGAGGGGTTTATGCTCCCATGGTCCTTTTGGGTCTTTAGAAATAAAGACCTGCATCCCATGGTT
>CAZSTC010000121.1:0-4023 GCA_964609795.1 uncultured Verrucomicrobiota bacterium | reverse complement strand
TTTCACTCACACACCCTCCTGGTTTTCGGTGTCCTTTATTTTGATGAACTGCGGTTGCTTTAGATAAATCATCTTTTTGCTTGTTTGCTTTCTCACAAAATGTATAGTAGCAATTGCGTGAGGCGTTTCCGGAAGGATCATTCTTCCCGCCCCAGAGTTTATTTCACTATGAACGTAAGTAGCGTTGAAGTCATAGAGTGGCTGTACTCATTACAACAAATTGAGTTAGGAGAAGATCCCACCTCTAAAAAAAATCAGAAAACCATAACAGAAATTCGAGAAAAACTTCCTGCCAATATTCTCGGGCATTATGATCGTCTGATGAAGCGAGGTAAAAAAGGAGTTTCCCTTGTGCGAGGCACGAATTGTCCCGAGTGTCATATGACATTACCGTCTGGAACACGGGCTCAACTCTTAAGGGCAGAGGATATCGTCCTATGCGATACCTGCGCTCGTTATCTTTTATATAAGCCCGAAGAGCAAGCCGCTCCGGCTGCTCCCACTAAGCCTAAGAAGGCTCCAGCAAAGAAAAAAACGGAATAACCTTAATACAAACCCCATTTCTCTGCCTAGCATGGGAAAGGTTGCTCAAAGGAAAAGGTGAAGAGTGCGTTAGCTGGTGTAACGGAAAAATGGAAAGAATTTTTCTCTGTTCGACATTATGTTTTTGCGCTGTCCATTTCCTTAGTTTCAATCGCGCTTTCGGCCCGTGATGCTAGAGGTTGGCCTGGCTGGAAGACTTTCATTCTCGTACTTGCTGGGGTGGCTTTATTGAGAGTATGCTCCATTTCTTATGAGCATATAGCGCGCTGGCGGTGTGATATAAAATTTCCATACAGCTCCTGTTCTAATCGTATTGTCTTACCCTGGAAGGGGGCTTGGTTTTTTGTAATTGCAGGAGCCGGTGGATTTTTGGCATGCAGTGGATACGCTAACTCTTTCTGCTTTTCGGTTGCTGTCGTTCTCCTGATAGTCATCTGTCTTTATCCGTACATTCAACGGATAAACGATTTCTGCACCCTCTACCAAGGAATTATTTATGCTCTGCTTCCCCTGTGGTCCTGGATTGCAGCTACTGGGACAATGGGGTGGGTACCTTTTGCTTTAGGATTAATCTCAGCCCTTTGGATAGGTGGTCTGAGTGTACTGGATTCCATAAGAACCCTTGAATATGATCGATCGCATGGGCGCCGTAGTTTGGCGATTCGCTGGGGTAGCAATAATGTTCTTTCCTTTGCCTTCCTGCTTCATCTTTTGACTGTCATGGCAATGGCCGTGTTTGGTTTTTTTGCAATGCTCAAAATAGCTTATATTGTATCAGTCGGTTTCATTACGCTTTGCATATTGATAGAGCACTGGATAGCAAAGATTCGTAAAAAACATTGGTTGGGAGATGCATTTTTCAGACTGAATCTGGTTGTCAGTATCGTCTATGCCGTTGCTGTCGCTTGTGAAATGGTTTTCCCATTTTTTAACTTTTCTGCCCGATAACTTCCCCTGGTATTTAAAAATCGAGTAGGGGCCAGAACCTCCAGCCCCTACTCGATTCAGATCAAGAAAAGAAAAACTATAAGTTATTTCTTTTCCTCCATGAACTCCAAGGCCAAGTCAATGTAGGCTCCCCCACTCTCATTAATCGCTGTGACTGCAAGCACGTTTTTACCCTTTCGAAGCGCTTTTCTAAGCAATTCGACATCGATTTCTTCACTGGCATAACCGGCGTTCCATTTTGAAAAACGAGCAATTTCTATCCCGTTAAGGTAGAGAACAGGGCTTTCATCAAAAAAGATTTTCAACGCCGCCGCATCAACTGTATTCGGGTCTAAATCGCAATTGAACTCACGGCGAATCCAAATACTTTTTGTCTCCCAAACCGTGTTTACCTGGGCTTGAGGGTTATCTTTTTTGATAACAGCGTTGCCAAAACCGGCCTTACCGCTTTTCCAACTGCTATCATCAAAATCAGGTTTCTCCCATCCTGTTTGCGGTTGCTCAAAAGTGTATTTCCACTCTTGGGCAATAGGCTGTGCAGCTTTCAAAACGTAAGACTTGGTTGCACCCTCATAAACTTTGGCATGAAGCTTTCTAAGGTTGTCTGCCCCATATTTATCCACTTTGCGATCATAGGTCAGGAGACCATTGATTTCCACTTCAACATCGGTGGTCTGAGTATAAACGGAAGCTGCCAGTCCTTGAGACGCTAAGCGAGACAACCGCTTCATCAAAGAAGTATAACGTTCAAAAGAGGCCTCCACAGTATTGTCACTGACGTACCCCCACCCTTTGTTATCTGCCCAGACATGCCCAGGAACGGCTAAGCCCAAACCGCCAAACTCACCTAACACTGAAATACGATTTGGCATAACATCAAACATACCCGGGCCGGGGTAATTGTGCATATCTTTAGTATGCCCCACCCCATAGTCAGTCCAACCCGAGGGGCCATCTACTAAACGAGTCTTATCATACTCCATCAGCCAACTCAAACTGGCGTTGGTTTTAAAAGCTTCCTGCTCACCCCAACCTTCATTATAAGGTACCCATACCACAATTGAGGGAATGGGTTGAAGATAATCGACCATCTGTTTGAGTTCGCGGCGATACATCCCATAGCGCGCATTAACATCGCCCGGACCTGATGGCATATCCTGCCAAAGCATAATGCCAATTTTATCGCAAAGATAATAATACCTCATAGGTTCAATTTTGATATGCTTGCGCATCATATTGAAACCGGCGTTTTTGAGGAACTGGATATCAAAAAGCATCGCTTCTTCACTGGGAGGAGTCAAAAGACCGTCAGGCCACCAGCCCTGATCAAGGGTTCCCTGCATGAAAATTTGCTCGTTATTCAAGAAGAACTTCTGAATCCCGTTTCCATCTTTCCGCATTTCAATCTTGCGCATCCCAAAGTAACCTTTGACATGATCTGTTCCTGCACTGGATTTAAGGGCGATCTCCATGTCGTAAAGATAAGGATTGTCAGGTGACCAAAGTTGAGGGGCTTTGATTTTCAGCTCAACAGGTTTTTCCCAGTCTTGAACCTTCCCGCTTGCAACTTTCTTCCCTTTATCATCTCTTACTGTAATGCTGGCTCGAGCGTTCTTCAAATTGCCCACAGTTTTTAGTTTAACATAGGCAATTCCTTTTTCTATATCGCTATCCACCTCGTAACCGGAAACATAAGTACTAGGAACTGTTTCCATCCAAACCGGCTGCCAAATTCCTGAAGTACGCGTGTACATGATTCCACCGGGTTTCAAGACCTGCTTGCCTGTCGCATTTTGCCACTTATCTGTGGGATCCCACACATACACTAACAGATCGTTTGTGCCCTCTTTTACTGCCTCTGTGACATCTACTGTTTGAGGAATGATGCCACTTTCATGGGGATAATCGGTTACTTCCATGCCATTAACAAAAACCTGGGAGCGAAAATCAACACCATCAAAATGCAGCAAGAGGCGTTCATCGCTCAAGGTTGAAACATCAAAAGTGCGATGATACCAAATAGCCTCATTAGGCTCGATCATCCGTCCTACTCCGGAAAGAGCTGATTCCATTGCGAAAGGAACCAGAACCTTGCCTTCCCACACTTTGGGTTGTTCAGGGGCATCAATCGGAGTGACTGCATAATCCCAAAGACCATTGAGGTTTTGCCAATTCGAGCGCTCCAAGTTAGGACGTGGATGAAGAGTCCACGCTGTTTCTGGAGTCATACTCTTGCCCCAAACGGTCATTAATGGGGCAGTAGCTGGTTTGTATTCCGCAAAACCAACTGTACTAAAGGTCACTGCAGATACCAGTGTACAGAATCCATAAAGCAAAGTTTTATTCAACTTCATTTGCGAACACTAAAACATCCCTCAATTCTAGTCAATAGAAATATAGTATTGGAGAAGATGCTCGCAGCCGGTTTGTCTGGAGAGGAACCGTATACATTTTTCAAACCTTGGTCCTTCATTAAAGACTGTCGCGGTGAAAGCAAAAGTGAACTGCTGTAGTTAGCAAAAGTGGAATTTG
>CAZSTC010000120.1:0-4258 GCA_964609795.1 uncultured Verrucomicrobiota bacterium | reverse complement strand
CATACAGTAAAAATGCGCTCCATTTTGACCTGGAACGCATTTATGGTTAAAGCTAAAGCTGAAGATTGAGTTATTTCAATTCTTCATCAAAACAAATCGCAACTTTTCCGCATTTGCCTTCATTCATTAAGGCAAACCCATCAGCAACGTGTTCAAGCGAGAAACGGTGGGTAATCAATTCCTCCGGATGAATCCCCCAGCGTTCGATTCGTTCGACCAGTTCCTCCATCCTCCAGAGATTTGTCACCCAAGAACCATAAATGGTTTTCTGCCCGTGTATGATGTCCGGGCTCGGAGTAAATTCGCAGGTTCCGCCCTCCCCGATAAAGACAACTTTGCCCCATTTGCGAGTGGCCCGGATCGCAAGTTGCCGTCCGTAAGTATTGCCCGAACAATCAACGGCACGTTCCACCCCATTTCCATTTGTCAAATCCAGTATTTTTTCAAGCGCCGAAGAATCAGACATGAAGACACCATCACACAGCTTCTTTTCCATGGCGATGTTCATGCGTGCTTCCACAGTGTCCACGCCGAGGATGCGTCTGGCACCAAGAGCGCGTGCCAACATCGCCGAAGCGAGGCCCACAGGCCCCAACCCCACAATGAGAACGTCGTGATTACCGCAGATACCGATTTTTTCCAGTCCTTCATAGACCGTACCGAACCCGCAAGCCACCTGTGCCCCGTCCGAATAGGAGAGAGAGTCGGGTAACGATACCAAATCTTTTTCCTCGGCCAGCAAATACTCCGCCATGCCTCCGTCCCTTTGCCACCCGTACGCACGGCGGTAGGGACTGGTACAGCTGATCATATACCCACGGCGGCAATCATTGCAGACTCCGCAGCCCGAAATATGGTAGATAATTACGCGGTCCTCTTCCTTGAAACGCCGCAATCCGGGGCCGCACTGGACAATCTGTCCACAGGGTTCATGACCGCAAATTTTATTTTGATATCCCTCCGGTCCCTTGCCCAAATGCTCACGATAGATCGCCCTGATATCGCTTCCGCAAATGGTGGATGCTTTCATTTTAATCAGCACCTCCCCATGCCCCGGCGTGGGGATTTCAACGTCCTTAAGCACCACCGTGCTATTGCCGGGCAGATAGGCTGCTTTCATCATCTTCTTCATCGCTTCTATTGTTTTAATACCCTTCTTTTTAAATTAAATCAGGCACCCTTAATGACTCCATCCTCATCCCAAAGATCATGCCAATCTTTGGCTCCCGGCCAGAGAAAAACATGCCCCTTGATAAAACGGCAATTTTTGTCAATACCCCGTATCTGCTCCATTTCACCGGCCGTCAAGGGCTCCTCCGTAACAGAGCGAAGATTGGCGTAAAACTTCTCCGGTTTCACGGAAAATGGAATGGGAATTTGCCCATTTTGAACAGCCCATTTCACACAAATAACAGCCGGATGAACTCCGTGTTTTTTGGCGATTTCCACAATCACGGAATCCTCAATCGGAACGCTGTCTTCCGGCATTTTATCCCTATCCGGCCGTCCGGGCGAGCCGATGGGGCAGAAACCGATTGCTTTAATCCCCTTTTCTTTCAGAAAATCAAAAAACTCTCTCTGTTGGAAATGGGGATGCAACTCCATCTCATTCACCACGGGTTTGATGCGGCAATCCCTCAAGAGAAGTTTCATTTTTGGAATCGTCATGTTGGAGGTCCCTATACAACGCACCAGACCTGCATCCTGCAAGCTTTCCATTGCCTGCCAGGTCTTCATGTAGTTTTCATGAATATAGGGGACAGCGTGAGGGTCACGAGAATCTACGCTGACCCCGCAGGCATGGTGATTGGGAAAGGGCCAGTGCACCAAAAACAGATCCAGATAATCAAGCCCCAAGTCAGACAGGGATTGTTTGCATGAGCCTATCACGTCATTATGGCGATTATTCCAGACCTTGGAGGTGATCCACAGCTCCTCACGTTTGACAACTCCCGCTTTTTGCAATTCCCTTAACGCAACGCCGATCTCTTTTTCGTTCCCATAGACCGAGGCGCAATCTATATGGCGGTAGCCTAGAGGGACAGCCCTCTTTACGGCCTCTGCCACTTGTGCCGGGCTGTAATTATCTGAACCAAATGTCCCCAATCCTATGGCAGGAATTTCGATTCCATTATAGAATCTGACTTTTGGAACCCGCTTTACATCTATCGGTTTTAATTCTGTGTTCATTGCCACTATGTTTCCTCACTCTTGAGATTACGCTCCCAACATTATCATTGCCTAACAGGACTAGCACATTACAACGACCCGTTTGAAGAAAGATACGGTTTGTACTCCGGCACAATCTGCCCGATCTTGAGCTTGAGCTCATCTGAAGACTGATGATCCCCCAGAACCTCCCTCAATTCCTCGAACTTGCCTCGGAGTTTTTCGGTCTCCTGCGGTGTGGAGAGAAATCGCATGATTTTCGGATGAGGCGTTTTTTCAATATTTTCGCCCACATAGCCCAACTCTTCATACAGCTTCTCACCGGGGCGAAGACCAGTATAACGGATTTCGATATCCTTGTCTGGTTCAAAGCCGCTCAGGCGAATCATGTTTCGCGCCAGATCTGCAATCTTGACCGGCTCGCCCATATCCAGCACGAAGATATCTCCGTTTTTCCCCTGAGTGGCACATTGCAGCACCAATCCCACGGCTTCAGGGATAGTCATGAAGAATCGGGTAATATTCCTGTGCGTCACTGTAACCGGGCCGCCAGCCTCAATCTGCTTGCGGAATGTCGGGATCACACTGCCCGAAGAGCCCAACACGTTCCCAAAGCGCACCGCCATAAACTGCGTCCCTTCAGAGTGGGCGCAGAGCGACTGCACGTAAAGCTCCGCCATCCGTTTGGTGGCCCCCATGACGTTGGTCGGGTTGATCGCCTTATCCGTGGAGATCATGATAAATCTGCCTACCTGATATTTCAGCGCCAGGTCCGCCAAAAGTGCCGTCGCAAAAGTATTATTCTTAATCGCCTCACTGGGCTGCATTTCCATGAGAGGAACATGCTTATGAGCCGCTGCGTGAAATACCACTTCCGGCCGGTACTTCCCAAAAAGCCCTTCCATTCTTTCCTGGTCAGAAATATCCGCTATCGCTGGCGTAACGATGCTTTTCCAGCCCTCCCCGGCATCCGAATTCAATAATTCCTGATGTATCAGGAACATCTGAACTTCACACTGCTCCACCAGAACTAATTTACCAGGGGCATATTTCAGAATTTGCCTGCAAAGCTCGCTGCCGATACTCCCTCCGGCTCCGGTCACGAAAACCGTTTTACCCCGGATGATCCCTTCTATATTTGCCGTATCAAGCTTGACTGAATCGCGTTCCAGGAGATCCTCAATCTCCACCCTTCTCAGTTGACTGATCGAGACATCCCCCATCGCCAATTGCGCCATGGAGGGGACGATCCGGCAGGGAAGATCTACCTTCTGGAACAGCTCGATGAGCTCAGCCAATCTCTTGGGAGTAGCCGAGGGCATAGCGATAATCATCTCCTCCATATCCAGACGTTCTCGAACCTGGGGATCCAGCAGGAGGTTGGGCGCCCCCAAAACCTTTACCCCGTGAATTCGCGACCTCCATTTATTCGCATCATCATCAAAAAGGGCAACCACTTCCATCCCCATTTGCGGCTTGTTATCAATCTCTTCGAGCAGCTCTGCTCCCACATCACCGCTGCCCATGATGCCGACCCGTTTTGGACCGCAACGCGTGCCTCCCGGTCCCCTGCCCTCAAAACGATCAGCCTTCGAGACGAAATGGCTATTCCCTGCCCTTTCCCGTAACATCCTCAAACCCGTTCTGATCCCCACCCAAAAGAGGAAGGAAAGGATACAATCGATCATCAGCACCGACTTCGGCGTATTCACATAAACCCAGCCATTAGGGATTTGCTGCAAAATGTATGTGAACACAGTATAAGCTCCCAGCCCGTAGGCCAGGCGCTGTATATCGGCGATGCTGTAATACTTCAATATGCCTGAATATTGGCCGGAGAGCGCAAGGAAGAAAACCTTGACCAACACCGTATAGCTGAAGAGGGTCATCACCAACCCCTGGTAGTATCCATGGGGCATTTGGAAGTCGAACCTCAACGCCAGGGCACACATCCTGGCCGAGTAAAAAGCGACAATGCTCAACCCCACCAGCACAACCAGCCGCACGTCACTCCAACGAACCAATCTTGCTAATAACGTTCTCACAAATTCTATATCCTAACTGCCCACACTCCATCTTATCCAATCCA
>CAZSTC010000119.1:0-4277 GCA_964609795.1 uncultured Verrucomicrobiota bacterium | reverse complement strand
CCGTCGGGTACAAACATAACCTCACAGCCAACAAGCTAAATCAATTACAGTGAACGCCTGTATGCAATTCAAGCATGATTACAATTTCACCTGCGAAGAGGCAGTAGGAGCTGCCTGCACCAATACAATCAGATATACGAGATAAAAAGTTATGGTAATATTTCAGTTTTTAGAAAGTTTATGGAATATGATTTCAGGTCTATTATTTATAATCATACTCATGCTTTTTAAAATATTTGGCATTTTCCTTGCGTTGATTTCCCCATTTTTTATATTGATTGATGATTTTATAACATCATTTCCGGATCATTATCTGAGTATAGAAGATGTTCAGGGAACTTGGGTACCGACTCAGCAGACTATCACCAAGCAAGGTATAAACGCAGAAGCAACCATCCAGTTGGTCTTTCGTGAGGACGGTACGTTCACGACATCTTTCCAGGGTCCCCTGCCCGCAGCACTGGGCGACCTATTCTTTGACGTTTGCGAAGGTGAAGCCGGGGATTCGGATTACAGTATTAACGGGACCTTTTACATGGCCAGACGATATGCCACTCACACAGAAAGAGGAGACATGGTCAAGCTCAAATGGCTCGTAGAAAAAGAGGGGAAAGAGACTAAAACATACGGAAGCAAACTTCGTGCGATAGCCCCGGAAAATTGGAGTGAATGGAAAAAATTCATGTACCGCCCCAAGAAAGGGAAAGATTTCAATCTCTTTTTCTACGTGGGAGATCCGAGGGAATACAAGTATTTCACTTTCGAAAGGAAAAAGGAATCTTCTCAAAAGGCAGAATCGAACATCGAAGGAGTTTTTCCGCCCGAATCGGGAGTTGCACCCCTCGACCCCATCAAGGTGGCCGGGAACAGAATGTGAATTGAGTTGAAACAGAATTAATACCGGAAATAAATATGATCATATTTCAGATAATAGAAAAAATGTGGGAATTGGCGATCGTTATTTTTTCATTCATATTTTTTGCTTTAAAGAATATAGTAAGTTTTTTAATTTCTTTGTATATATTGCCTTTTATTCTGATCTATGGATGCTCCCCATTTTCTCCTGAAAAATATCTGAGTATAGAGGATATTCAGGGAACCTGGGTGCCGACTCAACGTACTGTCTACGAATGGGTTAAAAACACGGAAGCAACCAACCAACTGGTTTTTCGGGCAGATGGAACATTTACGGCAATTTTTCAGGCCCCCTTGCCGTTTGGGATAGAGGAACTTTTCATAAATATAGAAGAGGGAGAGGATACGGCTTGCGATTATGCTGTAGAGGGGACTTTTCATATGACCAAAGTAAACCACTATCAGCGCGTGGAAAGAGGAGATCGTGTCGAACTGGAGTGGAACGGAATAAAAGAAGGAGGAGAGAAAGTGAGATACATGAGCAGCCTTGATGTAACAGTCCCGGAAAATTCCGGTTTTTTTGAAGAAGTCGCCTTTCGTCCCCAAAAAGGGAAAGATTTTAACCTCTTTTTCTATATGGGTGATCCTGATTCATGTGATACTTTTGTTTTTGAACGAAAAAAGGAACCCTCTCAAGAAACAAAATCGGAAACGAAGGGCAGCACTTCGCAATAGGCTTTTGCGTTGAAACCGCCTCTGAATGGGTCTATGCTCCTGGGCGGAGACCGGCATGACAGCGGGAAAATTAAAAATAGCGGATCGCGAGTTCGACTCTCGACTTTTGATGGGAACGGGGAAGTTTTCTTCTCCGGAAATGATGCGTAAAGCAATTGAGTCCTCGGGGGCACAGATCGTGACCGTTGCGCTGCGGCGTGCGAATCTCTCTGCCGTTGCGGATCCTTTTGCCAATATACTGGATTTTATCGACCCGGAGACCTGCCTGATTCTGCCCAATACGAGCGGAGCCTCCAATGCGCAAGAGGCGGTGCGTCTGGCCAAGTTGGCCCGGGCTGCCGGGCTGCCGAGCTGGGTCAAGCTTGAGATCCATCCGGACCCGCGCTACCTCCTGCCCGACCCGATCGAAACCTTGGCGGCGGCCAGGGAATTGATAAAAGAAGGCTTTACGGTTCTGCCCTATATCAATGCGGATCCGGTTCTGGCCAAGCATCTTCAGGATGCGGGCTGCGCGACGGTGATGCCGCTGGGTTCCCCCATCGGCTCTAATCAGGGGCTCAAAACTCTCGAACAGATTCAGATTATTATTGAACAGGCTACGGTCCCGGTGGTGGTGGATGCTGGTCTGGGTGCACCGAGCCAAGCGGCCCAGGCACTGGAGATCGGCGCCGATGCGGTGCTGGTCAATACGGCCATCGCGACGGCGGGCGACCCGGTTCGCGTCGCACACGCTTTCAAGCTGGCAGTTCAGGCGGGCAGGATCGCCTATGAGAGCGGTCTGGCCGCAGCGAGCCAAACGGCTTCGGCCACCTCGCCCATCGCCCAGTTCCTGGAAGACCTTCCTTAACTGAGACTTATGAAAAAGACCCAACCGGCTCGGACACTTGAGCGGGCTCGTGCCGAAGAGATTTTGAACGCGCTGGCCCGGAACCGGATATTGGTCCTGGGAGACCTGATTTTGGACCGCTACATCATGGGGGATGTCAAGCGGATCAGCCCCGAGGCGCCGGTGCCGATTGTGCATTTCTCCCGAGAGACATCCGTCCCCGGAGGCGCTGCCAACGTCGCGCGCAATCTGGCCCAATTGGGCGCAAAGGTCATCCCGGTGGGAGCGGTCGGCTGCGATGAATCCGGGGCAGGCTTGAAGCGGCTTCTGGAAGAGGAAGAGATTCCGGTGGAAACGATTCTGGAGCTGCTCGACCACCCTACCCCGACCAAGACGCGGATTCTGGCATCGGGCCAACAGCTTTTGCGGCTGGACCGTGAAGAGCGGCTGAGGCTCAGCCCCAGTGCACAGAAGAAGATCAAGGCGGATATTGTGCGAGCCCTGCCGGAAGTCAAGGCCGTCATTATCGCCGATTACAATAAAGGAATTCTAAACCAGGAGCTGCTTGATTTCGTTAAGGATGAATGCCGGACAAGAGGCATCTGGCTGAGTCTGGACCCCAAACCGAGCCACAGGCTGGACCTCAGCGGTGCGAGCCTCATCACCCCGAACCGGAAGGAGGCTTTCGAACTGGCCATGCTGACCGATGAAGGGCCCTCGGGCGAATCTCCTCTGGAAGACAAGCTCCTGCGGGAGGTGGCTCAGAAGCTCCTCGAGAGCTGCGCTCCGGCCCATATCCTGATCACGCTGGGCGAGCATGGGATGATGCTCTGCCGACCGGGGAAGAGCCCCATTCATATTCCCACGGTGGCGCGGGAAATTTTCGATGTCTCGGGCGCGGGCGATACCGTGATCGCCACGATGACCGCGGCACTGGCAGCCGGTGCGACCCCGGAAGAGGCCGCTATCCTGGCCAATCATGCCGCCGGAGTCGTCGTCGCCAAGGTGGGAACAGCCACGGCCACCCCGGCAGAGATTCTGAGAACTCTTTCTCCCTCAGCATAAACTCATGAACACGACCGGACCCGCTCACACTCCCCGCGCTGCCCGGCCTGCGGTATTTCTGGACCGTGACGGCACGATCAACGAGGACCTTCACTATTTGCATGAGCCCGAGAAAGTCATCCTCTGCCCGGGTGCCGGGGAAGGCTTGCAGCTTCTCCAGAGGGCGGGCTACGCCTTAATCGTCGTGACGAACCAATCCGGAGTGGGCCGAGGCTACTTCCCGCTGGAGGATGTCCATGCCGTCAATGACCGGCTCTCGGAACTTCTCAAGCCGTGGGGTGTCGAAATTCTGGCCTATTATATCGCCCCGGAAAAACCTGAGGAGCCTTCCTTCGGCCGCAAACCCAAACCCGATTTCCTCTTCCAGGCACGGGATCGCTTCGGCTTGAGCCTGAAAGACTCGTTCTTCATTGGGGACAAGAAGGTCGACCTGGAGACCGGGTGGAATGCCGGTCTGAGGGAGTCTATTCTGGTGAGGACCGGCAAAGGGGCCCGGGAAGAAGAGAGGGACCCGGCTCTGGCGCAGCGGGCGCATATCTGTGACAACCTGGGAGAGGCGGCCCGATACATCCTTTCGTTGGGCTCGGTGGCGTAAAACGGCCCCTGTTTAGCCGGGTAAAAAGCGGTTTTTTCGAAAAATCCGGGAAAAGGGTTGTATTTTCCGGGCACTTCGCTATTATCAAACCCCGTTGGCGTTATTGCCACAACTTGGTCGGGGCGTAGCGTAGCCTGGCTAGCGCGTCTGAATGGGGTTCAGAAGGTCGAGAGTTCGAATCTCTCCGCCCCGACCATTTTG
>CAZSTC010000118.1:0-4381 GCA_964609795.1 uncultured Verrucomicrobiota bacterium | reverse complement strand
TCTGGTCCTTGGCAACGGCCTCACCCGCATCGGTTCCGGAGCCTTCATCTCCTGCGAAATGTTGAGCGCCGCCACGATTCCCGATAGTGTCCCCCGTATTGAGGATGCGCTATTTTCCGGCTGTACCCGTCTGGCGGATGTGCAGTTGGGCAGTGGGATCACCTCTATCGGCAACTCCGCATTTGCGAGTTGCACGAGCCTCACAGCTATCATACTCCCCGAGGGCGTAACGGCTATTGGCAACTATGCGTTTTCCAATTGTGATAAACTGGCAAGTGTAGCGATCCCCGAGGGTGTAATCACAATCAGTGCCGGAGCCTTCAATTCCTGCAAAAACCTGATAGGCATCGCGATTCCCGAGAGCGTGAACAGCATCGGCAACTCCGTATTCCAGGGTTGCACGAGCCTCACAGGTACTATTGTGATTCCGGAAGGCGTCACCGATATTGGCACTTACACATTCCAGGGTTGCATTAACCTGACGGGCATCACAATCCCCGAGGGCGTGACCGCTATCGGCAGCGGTGCATTCGCGAACTGCACGAGCCTCACTGATGTCGTCATCCCGAATAGTGTAACCGATATTGGCACCTACGCATTCACGGCCTGCAGCAGCTTGAAAAATGTCCTGATCGGCGATGGCGTCACGAGTATCGGCGGGGAAGCATTCAGTTCCTGCTCGCAGCTCAAAAGCGTCACGATTCCGGCTGGCGTAACCTATATTGGAAACGTTGCTTTCAGATACACTTCCCTGAGCGAAGTTTACTTCAAGGGAGATGCTCCGGCGTTGGGATACCTGGTTTTCAGCAGCGACCCGCTCCTCTATTACATCCAGGGCAAAGCCGGCTGGACGACTCCCTCGTGGAACGGATACCGCACGGCGACCTGGGGCCCCGAAGAGCCGCCGACCCTGACCTATGAGCGCAAGAACGGCAGGCTCATCCTGACCTATAGCGGAGGCATCCTCCAGGAAAGCACGGACCTCCTCCTGTGGAGCGCCGTCGCCGTGACCGAAGTAGGGAAATACGAACTGGAGCTCCCTGCGGCAGGCGATAAATTCTATCGCGTGGCTCAATAGAGCCTTGAATCAATCCGGACGCGGCCCCTTTCCGGGGTCGTGTCCGTTAAAATCGACTGGACAGGCAGAGGGCTGCGGGCTAGGCTTTGGCGCAGACATCGGAACACGATATAATTGAGATGATGAGATGAGCAAACAGCCAAAACCCTTCCTCAAAACAAAGCCGCAGCGATCAGAGAACAGTCTCTTCGGGCTCGAGCTGCCCCGTAAATACAGACCCTTCCTCATTATCCTGATCATTCTCCTGGCACTGGCGGGCACCTGGCTTGCAAGCCAGCAGAAGATGAGATCGCTGCAGGAGAGATTCTCCGCCGGCACTCCGGTCCCGGCTCAGTCGGCTCCGGACTCTATCGGCAACAATGCCACACCCTCCCCTGCAGAGGCGCCCGGCTCGGAAACTTCTCCCCTGGAATCCAACGTCTTTGAACCGGGTTCTGCCGATTACTATCTTTATGAAGCGATCCTCCTCTATCACCAGCAGAATTTCAACCAGGCGCTGGAGAATCTCCTGATCGCTCAGGAGAAGGCTCCGGAGAATGAGGTCGTTTATTTCAATCTGGGCGCCACACTGGCTCAACTGGGCAGAATCCCCGAGGCAGAAGAAGCCTACCTGCGGGCGCTGGAGATACTCCCGCGTTATGCCGAAGCCCATAATAATCTGGGGCGGATTCTCCTCAATAAAAACGAACTCGAAAAAGCCCAGGCCCATTTCAATAAAGCCATCGAGGCAGCTCCCCGCCACGCTCCGGCTTATAATAACCTCGGGATCGTTCTGGTGAGGCTGCAGCAATCGGCACAGGCGGAGAAGGAATTCCTCAGCGCCGTGGAGCTCAACCCCGATTACACAGAAGCCTACGTGAACCTGGGGTATCTCTACCTCACCACGCTGAATCCGGGAGACTCCGCGCATCTGACCAAGGCGGAGGAATGCTTCCGGAATGCGTTGCGTGTGAGCCCGGGTTTCGAGCCAGCCTTGAAGGGGCTCGAAGCTCTGGACCGCGCTCAGGCACCAGAGCTCCTTTCCCGTCCGCCGGAGTAATCACTTGCCGGACGCCTCTTCGCTTTTTTGCGGCACCGGGAAGCGCGCGATGATCGGGAAATCTCCCACCAGCTCGAACGTATACTCTTCTTTCGTACCGGGTCGGCGGAGTGTCACCGCCTCGACTCTCCCGACGTTATAGGGATTACTGGCGACCACGAGCAGCGTTTTGCCGTCGGCGGAGAGCTTCGTGCGTGCCAGCGGCTCCTTGTAGTAATTGACATAGCTCGGGTAACGCTCGTCGCCCACGCGCCAGACATCGTGACGGTCGCTCTTAATCTCGGGCATCTCCCAGGGTGTCGACGCCTCGATGATATCTTTATTCTGAGAGGCCTGCCACATTCCCAGCACGTGGTAATTATAGAAGCCGAAATATTTCAGGTAGTAATTGACGCTGACCTCTTCCCCGTGAATCTGACGCTTCTTCATCTGTTCGCCAACGGTCCAATCCGAGTAGTCTTCGAGCGCTTCCGAATACCGGGTGCCGATTTCCCAGCATTGAAGCCCATCCATGACGCAATGGCCGAAGAGCGAAAGCGCATAGACGCTGGAAGCGGGCACCTGTGGCTTGAGATTCTCCATGCGGGTCTTGCCCTTGGCGTCTGTGAAGCGATATTGCGAAAGCGGGTGGCCGTCGAGTATCTCCACCTGAATCCAGGTAGAGAGCATATTTTTGATATTGGGCCGGGCCAGCTTGGCCATTTCCCACTCCTGCAGGAAGGCATAGAGCTGAGAGGGCTTGGAGTTATTGGCCCAGTAGACTGAAGGCACGCCGATATTGAGATTGCAGCGCTTAAAGACCGGATGCAGCTCGGCCTCCGGGTTGTTGTATTTTTCGCGCCACTGCTGAGCTCCCTTGAGGTCGATGACGCCCGTGGGTCGGCCCTGGTCATCAATCTGGTCAAAAATCCTGAATGAGTACCGGGTGACGCCGACACCCCAGCAGCCGAATTCATCTTCAGGATTGCGTTCGCGCACCTGGCTGATCAGCTTGGCAAAAGCTTCATAATGATAATCCTGCCAGATGTGAGAATTGGGAGCCTCGAAATTGGCGATCACGATGGAGCCCTGCCGTGCATGTTCGTAGAAAGGCTCGATCAACCAGTTCTTGGGATCGGTCGGGTCGCTCGTAAAACTGGATTTGCTGCCGTCGTAGGGAATCCATTCGTTGTCGCCGAAGACGATCCCCTTGCGCTCGGGCGTGGAAGTGGAGCCGTTATGGGTCATCGCATTCGGTGCCACGTGCGTGAAGCCGAAATCATACATCGGGTTCTCCCCTTTCCGGTCTTCCTGCATTGCCTTGGCCGCTCCCTGCCAGTGGGCATATTTGCCGCGGGGCAGCTTCCAGCCGCTCGGGAACCAATCCCCTTCATCAAAATCATACGCCAGGCGATTCGTGGGGACATGGAACCAATCGGGCAAACCAATCTGTTGCTTGCCGCCCAGGAGCAATATCTCCTGATAGGTCTCCTTGACCTCCCACGGCTTGGCCGGATTATATAATTCAACGGTGATGCACACCGGAAGCCCGGCGAATTTCGGATCGAACTTGTAGTACTTCAGTGGCCCATCCATCGGCAGCCCCATGTTCAGGGTCCACCGCTTTTCGCATCCCTCCACTTTGTAGATGTCCCAGAGCGCATCGGTCACGGTCAGCCCGTCGGGCGCGATTTCGCACTTCATCGCGAGCGTATTGGCGTGATTGAAAATCCCCGAGGCCAACTGGGGCCATAGCTTCGTGCCGCCCGCCGACTCAGCCTGAATAGGTGACGACGCGGCAAAAACCGCCACTGTCCACGCGAGACAAATAATCCTCCTCATGTCTTAAAGCTAGCAAAAGTCTCACTCCGGGTCAATCTCTCCCGAAACGGACCTCAGCGTTTTTCTCCGGGCATCACGATAAAAAAAGCGATTCAGACCTTGCCAAACGCGGCCCGCAGGAGGATGATAAGAGAATGCAGAGTCCTGCCTCGTTGTTTGTAGACGGAGCGCCTCTCTAAACATAAAACCGGCTGATTCAAGTATCTCATGAAAATCATCATACACAGAGGAAACGAGGAAATCGGAGCCAGCTGCATCGAAGTGCAAACGGCCCAAACACGGGTCATCTTCGACGTTGGCCTGGAATTGGAAGGCGAACCGGCGGTCGTGCCCCAAAACATCGGGGGAGTCGCGGCCCTCTTCATCACTCACGCGCACCCGGATCATTATGGGCTGATCTCTAAAGTTCCGGCAGAAATCCCAGCCTACTGTGGCGCTCTGAC
>CAZSTC010000117.1:0-4453 GCA_964609795.1 uncultured Verrucomicrobiota bacterium | reverse complement strand
CTTGCCGTTACGGTCGCCCCCGTAGATTTAGCACAAACACGCGTCTGGGCTTCGGCCAAACTGGAAGGCAAGCCTCTCTCGATGCCCAAAACCGAAGGGCTTGTGGTTTACGCCAATAACGACCCCGTTCAAAAAAGGGAACGTAACGGCAAACCGATGAATATCTCCGGGACTCAGTACACCCGGGGTCTCTACTGCCATGCCCAGAGCCACGTACTGGTGCGTTTGCCCTCCGCCGGAAAAAAATTCAAAGCCGAAATCGGAGTCGACAGCAATTCCGACACCTCCGGAGGCCGGGGCTCGGTCAAATTCATCGTCCGCGCGGGAGATAAAGAGCTCTATCGCTCCGATGAAATGAACGAAGGCCAGGGGCCGATCTCGTTATCTCTGGATTTGGACGGAAAAGATGAGCTCGTGTTGCTGGTGGATTCCTGCGGCGAAATCTCCTGTGATCAGGCAGATTGGGCCAATGCCCGGGTGGAATTGGAGAATGGTGCTTCGGTGTGGCTCGATGAGCTGCCCTTTATCGCTCCGGCCGAAGAAGCTCTCTCCACGGAGCCTTTCTTCTCTTTCAATTATGACGGGAAACCCTCGGCAGAGCTCCTGAAAGAGTGGAATCTCACCCGTTCACAAAAGAGCCTCGATCTAAACCGCCTGCAGCATGAACTGGTTTGGACGGATCCCAAAACCGGTTTGCAGGTCCGCTGCCAGGCCATTGAATACAAGGATTACCCGACCCTTGAATGGACCGTCTATTTCAAAAATACAGGCGAAGCGAAAACTCCGATTCTCTCCAATATCCGGGGTGTAGACGTCACCCTTCCCGGAAAAGATGCCCAGTTCCCTGTGCTCCATCATCATACGGGTTCGCCTTCCAGAAATGATGATTACAGACCCTACACGACTACGCTCGGGCAGGATGTGGTCAAACACCTCAATTCGGATGGCGGACGCGGGACCGATGGAGAGTTCCCTTATTTCAACCTGGAATTTCCCGGCAATGGCGGCGCCATCGTCGTTGTCGGTTGGCCGGGACAGTGGGCCGCTGATTTGTCTTCGGTCGTGTGCCCCAACGGAACCAAAGGGCTAAAAGTCGCGGCCGGTCAGGAGCTGACGCATCTATATCTCAACCCGGGCGAAGAAATCAGAACTCCCTTGATCGTCGTGCAATTCTGGAGCGGAACCTATTACGATTCCCAGAACGTCTGGAGAAGCTGGATGCTCTCCCATAACGTTCCCCATCCGTATGGAGAATTGCCGCCTCTGCATTGGGCCGCTTGCAGCTCCCATCAATATGCGGAGATGATCAAAGCCGATACGGCCAGCCAGATTAATTATATCAACCGTTATTTGGAGGAAGGCATCAAGCTCGACTACTGGTGGATGGACGCCGGATGGTACGTCAATGAATGGGGCTGGCCCAACACGGGAACCTGGGAAGTGGACGTGAAGCGTTTCCCCAAAGGCTTGCGGGAGATTACCGATCACGGCCGCACAAAAGGGGTGAAATCCATTGTCTGGTTTGAACCCGAACGCGTGACCCCCAAAACCTGGCTCTACGAGAATCATCAGGATTGGATGCTGAAAGACGGACAGAGTAATCAGGACCTGCTCAACCTGGGTCACCCGGAGGCTTGGGATTGGTTGGTGAATCATATCGATGGCCTCATTGTCAGCGAAGGCATTGACCTCTATCGCCAGGATTACAATATCGCGCCTCTGCAATACTGGAGGAAAACCGATTCTCCCGACCGCCAGGGAATCACCGAAAATAAATATGTCGTGGGTTATCTGGCCTACTGGGATGAATTGCTCAAGCGCCACCCCAATATGCTGATTGATTCCTGTGCCAGCGGCGGCAGACGCAACGACCTTGAGACGATGCGCCGGGCTGTTCCCTTGTTGCGCAGCGACTATATCTTCGAACCGGTCGGCAACCAGGGCCATACCTACGGGATCGCCTCCTGGATTCCTCTCTTCGGAACAGGCGTGCGCGATGACGATCCCTACCGGAGCCGCTCCACGATTTGCCCCTTCATCAATTCATGCTTTGAAATGCGGCCCAAAGAGGCCGATTACACCGCCAAACGGGGAGTCTTGAAAGATTGGACCACGATGAAGCCGTTCTATCTGGGTGACTACTACCCTCTGACCCCCTATTCGCTGGAAGAAACACAGTGGGTCGCCTGGCAATTTGATCGCCCGGATATGAAGGCCGGAGCGGTTCAGGCTTTCCGCCATACCGAGAGCGTTTACGAATCCGTGAGGCTCAAGCTGCATGGATTGGAACCGGAGGCCGAGTATCTGATCCAGAGCGTAGACGATTCCTCCAAATCCGTAGCGACCGGCAGCGAATTAATGGACAAGGGCCTGCGGGTCCAGTCTCAGCATGCGCCCGAGGCTTTGATCATCACTTATAAAAAAATAAGCGAATAACAATCTCGAGCAAAAGATGCGCCCCGGAAAGAGGATGAAGTTTTCTTCACACTCGACCTTTCCCGGGCGCATTCTTATAATAGGGGAGCTGTTATGAAATCATTTTTTAAAAGCGGATGTTCTTGCAAAGGGTTGGTTCTGGCCCTGGGGCTCTTTTGCGTCTCGGCCTCGGCTGTGGAATTCAGAGGCGATGTAGAGGTGCTTGATACTCAATACCCGCTCTCTTCGGGCTCGGTTCAGTTATCCGGCTACCTGGAGCAAAACATCCAGAATTCTATCGAACACTGGAATAAGGGCGTGGTCCCCTACCCCAAGTTCGTAGAGTTTTTCCGCACCGGCCGGCCTCAGTTCGCCTTGGGTGAAATGTGGGGCAAGTCGGTCCGCTCCGGCTGCATGTTCTACCGCTACACACGGGACCCGGAACTCAAAAAAATCATGGCCGAGACGGTCCGGGATTTGCTTTCAGCCGAGCGGGCCAACGGCAGCATCAGTTGTATGCCCGTGGAGATGCAGCCCGATAGCGGCGGCGGCGATCTCTGGGAGCGTAAATACGTCCTCCTGGGACTGGAAGAATATTACGAGCAGGTGGAGGCTGACCCGGAAGTGCTGGCTTGTATGGTCCGCCAGGCAGATTGCCTCATTTCCCAAATCGGCGAGCCGCCCAAAACGCCGATCACCGAATTGGGATGGAGCCCCAACCATATCGAATCCTCCACACTCTTGGAACCCATCATGCGCCTTTACAAGCTGACGGGCTACCCGCGCTATCTGGAATTTGCCCGCTACATCGTGGAAGTGGGCGGCGGCAGCAAAGGCTATAACCTCTTTCAGCAAGCCCTGGACAACGTGCCCCCTCACAAGATGGGAGGCCCCTATCCCAAGGCCTATGAAATGATGTCCCTTTTTGAAGGACTGGTGGAATACTACCGGGTCACGGGCAATCCGCGCTGGAAAGAGGCGGCCCTGAATCTCTACCGAAATATCCGGGCTCAGGAAATTACCCTTATCGGCAATGCAGGCGGCGACCAACCCTACCATCCCAACGTCTACGGAGAAGCCTGGGATCATACGGCCTTTGAGCAAACCAATCCCGATATTACCCGCATGATGGAAACCTGCGTGGGGGTTACCTGGCTCAAGTTTTGCAGCCAGCTCCTGCGGCTGGAAGGTGACTGCGCCCCGGCCGATGACATCGAGAAATATATCTATAACGGCCTGCTCGGAGCCATGAAACCGACGGGCGACGGCTTCAGCTACGTCAACCTGCTCAACGGGGAAAAGGTGACTAATCAGGGTTGGGGCTGGAAGTTTGACGATCTCACCGTCACCTGCTGCAATCTTAATGGCCCCATGGGGCTGGCCTATATCCCCTACATCGCCGTGATGAATTCGGCGCCGGGCCCTGTGGTCAATCTCTACAATGCCGGCAAATTCAACCTCCAAACTCCCTCGGGCCGCCCGCTGAAACTGGATTTCGTCACTGAGTATCCCCTTTCGGAAAAGGTCCTCATTCATGTAAAGCCCGAGCAGAGCGAAAATTTCACCCTCAGTCTCCGAATCCCCACCTGGAGTGCGAAAACACAGGTGAGTGTCAACGGCAGGAAATACCGTCCCGCCGCAGGAGAATATTTCAAGTTGAACCGCAAGTGGAAACCCACCGACAAAGTGGAAATCACTTTCGACATGAAATGCTCTCTGATCGACGCTCCCCGGGGCAGCAACCCCAAAGGCAACGACTTCCAGGCGCTGACCTGGGGACCTCTGGTCCTGGCCCGGGATGAAAATACCGACCCGAGATACAATCAGCCCGTCACAGTTCTGGCCGACCCGGCCGGCATTGTGAAAGCCGTCCGCACCACGCCTACCCTCCCGGCGACTCATATTGAATTCATTATCCCCACAGCCCAGGGCCCCATCCGTATGATCGACTACTCCTCGGTCAATGGCTGGCAGGGCAAAAAAGTCTGCACCTGGCTCCCCATGGCGAAATAAAAGGCTGAACCACGAATGAACACGA
>CAZSTC010000116.1:0-4786 GCA_964609795.1 uncultured Verrucomicrobiota bacterium | reverse complement strand
AATCTGTGCAAACCTGCGTCATCTGCGGTTAGCTCCCCTCCGGGGATTCCCGGTATTGAGGCAACGCGACGGAAGAACAGGCGGTGGGTGGAGGAGAGAGATATCTTGCGAAATGATCGAGATTTGGTTAAGTTTGTGTTATGAGAAGTTTGCTCAAAAAGGTGATTTGTATGGCGGCACTGGCAGCGGCGGCTTTTTGTTTTGTGAGCGCACAGGCGCAGGAGGCTGCCCCCAAGACCAGCGGCAACCCGATTTTCCCGGGCTGGTATGCCGACCCGGAGGCCATTATCTATGGGGACAGGTATTGGATTTACCCGACCTATTCGGCCCCCTATGATCAGCAGATCTTCTTTGACTGTTTTTCATCCAGTGACCTGGTCACCTGGACCAAGCACGAAAAGCTCATCACCAATCAGGAGGTGAAGTGGGCCCGCCGCGCCATGTGGGCACCCTCAGTGATCCAGCGCGAGGGCAAGTATTATTTCTTTTTCGCCGCCAACGATGTCCATGAAGGTGAAGTGGGCGGTATCGGCGTAGCGGTATCGGATAAGCCCGAGGGCCCGTATCGCGATCTTCTGGGCAAGCCGCTCATTGGCCGCATTGTCAACGGCGCTCAGCCGATTGATCAATTCGTTTTCCGGGATGACGATGGCCAGACCTACATGTATTACGGCGGCTGGCGTCACTGCAATGTCGTCCGCCTGAACGATTCCATGACGGGGCTATTGCCTTTCAATGACGGCACTTTCTATAAAGAGGTGACCCCGGAGCAGTATGTGGAGGGACCTATCATGTTCAAGCGCGAGGGCAAATATTACTTCATGTGGTCTGAAGGGGGCTGGACCGGTCCCAATTATGCAGTGGCCTATGCCATAGCCGATCACCCGCTGGGCCCATTCAAGCGTATTGCCCGGATATTGCAGCCGGATAAAGAGGTTGCCTTCGGGGCCGGCCATCACTCTCTCCTACGCGTTCCCGGCACCGATGATTGGTACATCGTCTATCACCGCCGTCCCCTGGGCGAGACTGACGGCAACTACCGGGTGACCTGTATCGATAAAATGGAGTTTGATGAACAGGGTCTCATTAAACCGGTGAAAATGACTTTTGAAGGCGTAAGTGCCCGTCCGCTGGGGGCCAAGCCCGTCGAAAAATAGAGAAAATAAAACGAGATTCTATAAGGTATTAGGTTGCCGAGTAGAGAAGAGATTGTTAGAATCTCTAAGGTGTTAAGAGAAAGGTATTCCCGGAACACCCGGACTATTCATTGAATAACTGATGCTTCAAAAACAAAGAAATATTCTGATACAGGCGCAGATGTTTCTGGATGCCATCCTGTGCATGCTGGCACTCTGGATGGCGCATGCGCTTCGTAATCTGATCCATGTCGATTTCCTGCCCAGCCCGGGGGATATCGAGTCGTTTTCTCGCTTTGTCTGGATGCTGCTGCTCATCCCGCTCTTGGCGCCTTTTGTTTTTTACACGCAAGGGTACTATGTTCGGGAGCTCTTGCCCGTATCGCGTTTGAGGCGTTATGCGGCTCTGGCGCGGGGGTGCCTCCTGCTCTTTATCGTCATGATCCTGGTGATGTTTTTGATGAAGTTTACGCTGGCCCGCTCGGTCCTGATTCTCTTCCTCCTTTTAATGTTCACCCTGGTGATGCTCAAAGACGAGGCTCTTCATATGTTCCGGAAGAGCAAGATGGGCAAGACACAGTTTCAGCGCCGGGTTATTATCGCCGCTTCAAGCAATGAAGCCCGCCGCGTTCGCAAGATGTTGTCCTCTCTGGGGACGACTGATTTTGAAGTCGTGGGTCACTTCGATTTGGGCCAGGCCAAAGAGGAAACGCTCCTGACCCTGCTCCACGATCTCTCTGCCAACATCGTGCTGGTCGGCTCCAAATACGCTCAGTTCAACGAGGTCGAAAAGGTGATTCAATGCTGCGAGTTGGAAGGGGTGGATGTCTGGGTTATGGCGAATTTTTTCCGGACCCAGCTTTGCTCGACTTCGATTGATACGCTCGAGGGCAGCCCGCTCCTGGTATTCCGGACTGCGCCCGAGTTCACGCTGCAGACTTTTGGCAAGCAGATGTTCGACTATGTCGGCTCGTTTCTGCTCTTGTTCCTGCTCTCGCCGCTCCTGTTCCTGATTTTCCTGGCGATCAAGTTTACCTCGCCCGGACCGGTCTTCTTTTCTCAGAAGCGCAGCGGGCTCAATGGCATTCCCTTCACCATGTATAAATTCCGCTCCATGATCAATAATGCGGAGATGAAGAAGCATGAGCTGGAGCGATTGAACGAAATGAGCGGCCCCGTCTTCAAAGTAACCAACGATCCGCGCGTCACCAAAATTGGAGCTTTACTGCGCAAGACGAGCCTGGACGAGCTGCCGCAGCTTTTCAATGTCCTGAAGGGCGAGATGAGCCTGGTGGGACCTCGGCCCTTGCCGGTGGATGAAACCCTCCGCTTTGACGATATCGCCCACAGACGCCGCCTGAGTATGCGCCCCGGGCTGACGTGCCTGTGGCAAATCAGCGGACGCAATAACGTGACCGATTTCAATGAATGGGTCCGGCTGGACCTGCAATATATCGACAACTGGAGTTTTTGGGGAGATTTCAAAATTTTGTTCAAGACGATTCCGGTTGTCTTCCGAGGAGTCGGCGCCAAATAATGTCAGGGCTAGCGAGATGAAATGTTTTGTTACGGGAGCTTCCGGTTTTGTCGGAGGTAATTTAGTCAGAGAGCTGGTCCGGCAGGGGCACAGTGTCCGTGCGCTTCTGCGCGATGTCAGCGACCTGCGCGGTCTGGATGGGCTCGACAGCCAGCACTATGAGACCATTCGCGGCGACGTGCTCGATAAAGCTTCCCTGCAGATGGGGCTCAAGGGCTGCGACTGGTGTTTCCACGTAGCCGCCAGCTATCATCTCTGGATGCCCGATTATCGGCCGATGTTCCGGACCAATGTCGACGGCTCGGAGAACGTCATGGAGGCGGCCTGCGCTGCGGGTTGCAGCCGGATTGTCTATACCAGCACGGTCGGCTGCATCGGCATCACTTCCGAAACAGGCGTCTCGGAGCCGCCGGCCGATGAATCGCTCGACCCTCAGCCGCAGAACCTCACCACGGCTTATAAAAGCTCCAAGTGGTTGGCGGAGCTCAAGGTCCGTGAGTTTATCAAAACGGGCGCACCGATTGTGGTGGTCTGCCCGACGGCCCCGATCGGCCCCTGTGACGTGAAGCCGACGCCTACGGGCAAGATCATCGTCGATTTCCTCAAAGGCGAAATGCCGGCCTTCCTGGAGACCGGCCTCAACTGGGTCCATGTCCGGGACGTGGCTCAGGGCCATATCCTGGCAGCTGAAAAGGGCCGCATCGGCGAGCGCTATATTCTGGGCAATGCCGAGGGCAACTGGATGATGAAGGATACCTTCACTGTCCTGGCCGACATCACCGGTCTGCGGGCACCGCGGGTCAAGATACCGTATCGGGTGGCGCTCATGGCCGCTTATGTGGATGAGACCCTCTCGCGGTTCACCGGCAAGCACCCCAAGGCGCCCCTGGCAGGCGTCAAAATGGCGGCCTATCGGATGTTTTTCAATCCGGCCAAAGCGATTCGGGAGCTCGGGCTCCCCCAGACCTCGCCGCGGCAGGCGTTTGAAGACGCTATCCGGTGGTTCAGGGAAAATGGATACGTGGAGAATTGAAAGCTGAAGGCTTTCTCTTGAAAAAAGGAAGATTATGGAAGGAATTTTACTCAGCATCGCTTTGGGGCTGGGCTTGAGCGCAGCCTGCGGGTTCAGGATTTTCGTGCCGATGCTCGTGGTCAGCATCGCGGCCCGCAGCGGGCATCTCACTTTGAGCGAAGGTTGGCTCTGGCTCGCATCCACCCCGGCGCTGATTGCATTCAGTACGGCAACGGTTTTGGAGATCGTCGCCTATTATATCCCGGTGGTGGATCATTTTTTGGATTTGGTCGCAGCACCGATCGCAGCGGTTGCCGGAGCGGTAGTGGCGGCGGCTGTCTTTGTGGAGATTTCGCCGCTTCTCAAGTGGACCCTGGCCATCGTGGCCGGCGGAGGCGCCGCTTCCGTGGTCCATGTCGGCAAAACGGTGGCCCGTGCCGGTATCTCGATTCCGACTTTCGGGATGGGCAACTGGCTGGTCAGCACAGGGGAGATCATTTCGGCCTTTGGTGTGAGCGTTCTCTCGCTCCTGATGCCGATTCTGGGATTCATTTTCTTCCTCGGATTGGCTGTGCTGGCTTTTGTCATCTATCGGCGCCGTCGTCTGCGCAAACGGGCTCTCTTGCCGGCTTAATCCTCGGCAGTCCCCGGGAAAAGACGAACCTATCATTATTTTGTATGTCTCGAATATTGGCTATTGACCACGGCACCGTGCGTATGGGCATTGCTCTGAGCGACGAGCTCAAGATGATCGCCCAACCGCTGGAATATATCCCCGCTGAACCGCTGGAGAATTTCTGGGAATCTCTGGGGAAAATCGTCCTCGAAAAAGAGGTGGAGATGATTCTGGTCGGGATGCCCCGCAACATGAACGGAACCTATGGGCCGGCCTCCGAAAAAGTGCGCGCCTTTATTGCCGCCATGCGGGAGCGCCTGCCGGAGATGCCGGTGCGCACCTGGGATGAACGGCTGACCTCTTCAGAAGCCAACCGCCTCTTGATCCAGGGTGACGTGCGCCGCAACCAGCGCAAAGAAAAGGTCGATAAAATGGCCGCCGCCATCCTCCTGCAATCCTACCTGGACGCCATCGGCTAGCGCATC
>CAZSTC010000115.1:0-4927 GCA_964609795.1 uncultured Verrucomicrobiota bacterium | reverse complement strand
CGGGTTCTCTTCAAGCGGAAATATTTGGCTTTCTGCCCATCCCGAGAAATCTGGATAGAGTAGGGACCATCCGCAACCACAGGATATTCTCCTGCGCTGGATGACCAGAGGTCCTCTGACAAATCGTCTGTGTATTCCACCGTAAATAGATCGCCCGCCTTAGCTTGAACCGTGATGAGGATATTGCTCGTGTTAGCCGGGTCAATACTGATGGATGAAATAAAGGGTTCATTCTCCGGAGGCACATAGCCGCCGCCACCCAAAGCGACAATTCTGAAGAGCAGATAACCGGAAGTCATCGACACCCGATACTCCTCGCGCTCGGAATCGGCCTGTACTGTCGCGAGCATTTCCCAGTCCGTACCACTGAAGTTCTTCGAGCCTTCAATGCGATACTGGTTTCCGATCACCGCATTCCAGGAAAGGACAATTTCATTGCCTTCGATTCCAACCGCCATCACGATTTCTTCTTCAAGGGTCTCTGCGTAATCTACGCTGAACCATTGGCATCCGGTCGCCTGTGTAGGATTAAGCCTGTAACCGGCTTCGGTTGTCTCCGGCACGAGATTGGTAATCGAGAGCGAAACGCGATCGCCCAGATTCGTCCAGCCTCTGACAGAGTAAGCCAAACCGGCCTGAGCATCCCAGGAGAGCAGATACTCCCCGCTTCCGGAGTCATAACCCGAGGAGGTATGAATCGTCAGAGGCGTCACTCCACCGCGAGGCGTAACCCGTGCAACCGCATACTGGTCGGGAACGGCCACGGTCTGAGTCAGCATGGCGCTAGAGGTATTCGTCAGAGAGGTAAGCCGCGTCCAATTGGTATCGGTAAGGTTCTCTTTGACCTCCAGATCATAGACACCGTTGATTCTCGCATTCCAACCCAGCTCCAGCATGGAAGCTCCGCTATCAAAACGGAAATAGGTGGAGATATTCTCCGGTTCATAATCCGGATCGGTCGGCGGTCTGGAAATCAGCGTCACCGAGAAGAAGACATATTGCTCCATCAGCTCACGGGTGAGCGGGTAGCGAGTCACGGTTTCGATCGCGGTGACTCTATCAATCTCTTCCCACTGAATCGGAGTAACAAGGACATTTTCCGTTCCCATGACGCCGTAAACGGCACCAATTTCACTCTCCCAGACCAGCGTATATAGACCGGTCTCGGGGTCATATTCGAAGCCCGTGTTGATCGGCTGCTCGGGTTCGGGAAGTCCCGTTTCCTGTGCCCAGATATCGTAACCGACCGTGCCCAGCGAGGTGTTCTCGACGACGACATACCAATCGCCTTCCACTAACGGGATATAGGAGTTAGTCAAATCCAGCGTAATCTGCGCCCCGAAGGGTCCTACCCAGTTCTGGGAATAAAGTGCCAGACTCGGCCCATTGGTCGGCGATTTATCCAGGAGATAAACCGAGACCAGGTCGGAAACATTGGTGACCGTGAAGGTCAGTTCCATCGGTCTGGGGCTGGTCCCATAGTGAAAATAGCTCTCGGAGTAGAGCGGGGCATTATTCACCCGCACCGGATACTCATTGACCAGGTGGACAATAGAATCCTCACCCGGAGTCGGAATCTCGGAAGCCCGAATCTGATACGTAACATTGGTGGCAGACGCAGGGTCTTCAGCGGTTTCAGAATTGACCGCCGTAAAGAACCAGTATCCCGGAGTCAACGCTCCGCTCCAGGCATTGAGACGCGTAAAGGCATTAGTCACGCCTTCGGATGCCAGGTACCAGTAAAGATATTGGCGAGGATTGGGCAGCGAGCCCGCCATGCTGTAGAGCGAGACATCCCCATTCTGACGGTCAAACACCTCAAAGAGAGAGCCGACCGCATTAGTCGTCACGTCAAAGCCGTAATAGACCTGGTTGGTCCCGTCCGGAATCAATCCCAATATATTCGTCTGGGCTATTCCGTTTTCGAGCCAGATAATGGAGGATGGATCCGCAGAGAGCTCGGTCACGCGCAGCCGATAATCCATCACAAAACTATTGGTATTCTCGATCGCATAGTACCAGGCACCGGCGATGAGCGGATAGGGCTCCGTATCCAAAGTGAGCCACCAATCCAGACCGAGCTCAGAATCGACCGTAAACTCGTAGAAACGGTTACCTGAATCGGGTAAAGGCAGTCCATACTTGTTGTAAAGGTTGAGGCTTCCCTCTCCCGCAACCTGGTCCAGCTCCGTCCAGAGCGAAACGCCATTGGTCGAGACCCGATATTGATAATAGTGAGTCTCACCCGGAGGAATCTGACCACTCACCGGGCGTCCGCTGAAGAGCACAGAGGGTGTCGGAATCTCATTCGTGTATTGCGTAGCGACCACCTTGTAGGAGATCGGATCAAAGGGCTCAGTTGCACTGTAGGCACCGTTATAAACACCGATATACCAATCACCGGGAGCCAGCTCCACAGGGACTGAATTGGTGTAGACCATGACCTGTGCGTAGCCGTAATCCAGAGTCCGCTCCATGTAATCAAAGTTGCGATCGGTCGGCAGCGGCAAACCGCGGCTCAAGACCATCGTCAGGTTCGTGGTGGCATCATAGACCAGGAACGCCGCAGCCACCGCGTTGGTTTCGACTGCGAAATGATAGTAATCCACACTGCTGCTTCCGCCGCCATCATCCGGATCGACTTCATAGGGAACTCGGTTGGTCAAGGTAATGACACCCTCAGGGATATCTCCACCCACATCGCCGAAATCCACCTGCAAACGATAACGCGAGTTATTCGTCGTCCACAATTGATTCCTCAAGGCCAGATAGTAGCGGCCTCCCGGGATGAGCGGTGCAACGGAAGTGATATTGGTATTAATGATATAGCGCGATTCATTGGTCGGCGAATTATAGAACCAGAGGTAATCGTCTATACTGCGGTCGAACCTCGGAGTCCCTGTCCAGCGCCCTGCCAAAAGCATATTGGTGTCGCCCGAGAGGATATTGGTAGCCGCTATTGCATCCTGAGGAACGTAAACCCGGAAATAGGTGGTTTGATCTTCACTGAGCACGCCGGAATGGGTGTAATTATTCTCACGGGTCAGATCAATCACATTTACGTTGGTTCCCGTGTAGCCCAAGTCCAGCGACCAGCTCAACAGAGCCGGCGTAGGATTGGTAGCACCAGCGCGGGTATCCCAGACCAGGAGTCTCCAGTCGCCCCTGGAGTCTTCACCGCGCAAGTTAGCCAGAGAAACCTCCGGTTCATAGGCGATGCCGCGAGTTGTCACGGAAATATCGTCGAACGCCACCGAACCCTTGGTCACGTCAATGATGAGTTCATAGATCGGATTCTCAGTTTCTCCAGATTCCAGCGCCCGGGTTTGGAAGCGGCCCTTACCGACCTGCCACTTGGATAAAATATCCGGCAGCGGTGCCCGGAAGAGATTGGTAGCCGCACCCACCTCTCTCAAGGTCACCTCAGCGGCGGATTGAACCGAGATCGGCGTATGCGCCATACCGCCTTTACCGCGGTGACCGGCGTCCACAATATCCTTGATCTGCACCTCGTCCAACGGCTGCGAATACCACGAAAATTCATCCATGAAACCGGTATAGGTTCCCGAATAATAAGAAGGCATCGAGCTGCCGATGGTATAGGCCAGCTCGTGACCGTAGCCCATGTTGTAATCAAACCCGGTGCTTGGGATAATGAAACCGTGCGGCCATGCTTCTTCCAACATCAAATTACCATTGGAATAGACCTTCAGGGTATCCCCTGCTTCATCGGTCGTGAAAGTAATCGCCAGATGGAGCCAGTTAGTGAACGTATTAAGGTAATCCTCCGTGCTCGGGTTAGCTCCGGGCGTGACCAAATTGACGAAGGACATCACCGGCGAGCCGTTGATCGAATTGGGCCCCAGCTCAACTTGCAGCGTTCCATGCGGGAAGAGCCGCTGGTAACCGTTGGTCCAGTTATTGCCCTTCAACCAGACGGACATTCCGCGATTAAACGTGTAATACTCGTAAATGTTTTCGACCTGGTCCTCTCCGATCTGAACAATATTGGTCCAGTAGTTCGTGGTCACCTGGCTAAATTCGAAGATCGGCATCTTGGGGCCGCCATATCGGTCCGAATAGGAATAGACCTGGTTTTCATCAATCTTCAACCAGCCTTCCACCGTGAAATTAGTGCTCGCAGTCTGCAGTACGTGAGGAGCTCTACCAATCAGGTTGGCGTTGGTCATAGCAAAAGCGCTGCCCTCCATCCCATTGGTGGTAAACTCAGGCCAACTGAAACCCTCTGCAATTTCCAGAGGCAGGTTCCATTCCGAATCCAAGTTGTCATTATTGGCACGCCACCAGGTCAGAATCCCCTCCAGAGGACGCGATCTCTTGAAAGGAAGCCGCAAGACATAATTGGAGCTCGGTGCCAGGTTCGTGATCTCGGTCCGAAGAACGGTGCGATTGGCGATCAGGTAATTGGTCCCGGAAAATGAATCCACTTCATTGGATTTCACCCAAGTTCTGAAATTAGTCACCACGGTCAGGTTTGTTACCAGAGTTCCCGGCAGGATGGGATTTAAATCTTCATCGAAATCCCCTTCCCAGACAACGTTGGTGTTTGTCGAGCCGCTAAGCAGCCATCTGAAGTCATCCGATACGATCAGGTTGCGGTTCTCGTCATAAACTCCGGGCTCCGCATCTTCAAAAGATGAAGTCCGAATCAACACTCCCTTGCCGTTATTCGTATAGGGAGGAACCTCAAACTTGATGGGCAGGAGTGTATAATTCGTATCGCTGCTGAAAAACGCATAAGACATCTTGCTGTAATCATTCGTCGAGCCCGAGCCATACGTGGAATTGTTATCCTCATTGGGGATAATATCGACTTCATCCGGAGCGGCGTTGGTCGCACCCCAGCCGCGATTCTCAGCCAGGAGAACGGAAGTTCCCACCGGGCTCACGAGCGAGAAAGCCAGGT
>CAZSTC010000114.1:0-5056 GCA_964609795.1 uncultured Verrucomicrobiota bacterium | reverse complement strand
ATAATCGGCGTTTCGACCTGAAATCGTTCGGAGAGTGCATGGGCCGAGGCAGATGTCGGAACTCCTTCAGCCACAGCGCTCATTGAAGCGAGAATCTCATTCAGTTTTTCTCCTTTTCCGAGCCGTTCGCCGACAGAGTGATTGCGGCTGAGCGTAGAAAAACAGGTCACCATGAGGTCCCCCAGACCGCTCAGGCCCGAAAAAGTATCGGCTTCGGCTCCCATGGCGACCCCCAGACGGCGGATTTCCACGATGGCACGCGTCAACAGGGCCGCTTTGGAGTTTGAGCCAAAACCCATTCCGTCGCAGATACCTGCGCCGATCGCGATAATATTCTTCAAGGCGCCTCCGAGCTCAACTCCCAGAATGTCGGAGCTGGTGTAAACCCGGAACGTGGGGGAGTGAAAAATATCCTGTGCAAGCTGAGCCGATTTCTGAGAGTGACTGGCCGCGACGACCGCAGTCGGCACTCCGCGAGCGACTTCCGTAGCCAGAGAGGGTCCCGAAAGAGCCACCGGAAGACACTGCGGGAGGAGCTCCTCCAGGATTCCGGACATAGTCAAGCCGCTTTGAAATTCTATTCCTTTGGTAACCGAAATGATGGGGCCGCGGAAATCGCCTATCTGAGAAACTGTCGCGCGGAAATACTGCGAAGCGACGGCGGCAAGGATGAGCTCTGCACCTTCGATGGCGCGGGAGAGATTATCCTCCACCCGAAACTCCCGGGGAATTACGGCTCCGGGAAGAGCACTCTCGATCCGGCCGGTGGCGCGGATTTCATCGAGCTGGCGTTTTAGAGCACTCCAGAGAGTGATTTCATGGCCATTGCGAACCAGAATAAGCGATAGGGCGACACCCCAGGCACCTGTTCCCAGAATAGTAATTTTCATTTCGATTTTTTGTGACCTCCGATTTTGAGCTCCGTACCCTTCAGGAGGCGCTGGATATTGGCGCGATGGCGGTAGACCACGAGCAGTGCCACCAGGAGCGTCAGAGCGGTAAGGAAAATATCGCGGTGAAAGTAATAGACCATGACGGGCAGGCAAATCGCCGCCGTAATTGAGGCCAGCGAGACGTAGCGGGTCAGGGCGACCAGAATAACAAAAATCGCCAAACAGATTAGAGCCGGCTTCAGCGCCACGGCCAGGAAAACGCCGCCCGTCGTGGCGACCCCTTTGCCGCCTTTGAACCCGAGCCAGCAGGTAAAGCTATGCCCCAACACGGCGCCCAGGCCGCCCACCAGCATCAGGATGAGCTCGCGGTTGGCTCCCAGCTCAGAACCGCTGCCGCCCCAGAGGCGCGGTATCCAGATAGCCACATAGCAGGCCGCCACACCTTTAGCCAGATCGATCAGGAGGACCAGAATTCCCAGGGTCGGGCCCAGAACACGCAGCGCATTAGTGGCCCCGATATTGCCGCTGCCTTCTTTGCGGATATCGATACCACGGGCGCGTCCGGCCAGGTAACCAGTCGGCAGCGAACCCAGAAAATAGGCGATTACAACGGCACAAATGACGTAGACTGAAAACATGCTCTTCTCTCATTCAGCCCGGGAGCCCTTTTCCGGAGCTCCGGGGGCGGCTAGTCAAGATCTCGGAACTGCTCGGAGGCAGGGAGATTCCTGTTTGATTTTCTTTTTTTCTTTTTGGTTTCCGAAGCGGGTTCTTTCCGGGGTTCCTCTTCGGATGCTTCCTTTAAAAGCTCCTGTTTTTCTTCCAGGGTTTCGCCCAATCGCTCCAGATGTTGGCGCGCTTTGGCGGCTGCGGCAGTGAACTCATATTCCTGGGCGATGCGTTTCATGAGTTGGAGCGCATCTGCAGGCCGGTTCAATTTCGAGATGTAGAGATTGCAGAGATGGATAGCCGTCCAACCCCATTGCTCATCGGGCAGCCTGTGCTTGATGGCCTCTTCGTACTCCAAGGCGGAGGCCAGATAATTGCCTATATCCTTTTCGTAAATCTCAGCGATCCGCAGCGAGGCATGGACCTCATTGGGGTTTTCGACCAAATACTCCCGGAAGAGCTCAATCGCCACCAGGAAATCTCCGCGCGTCCAGGCTTCTTCGGCCTTTTCATAATCGGCTTTCTTGAGAAAGGGGGTCGCATCGTCGCTACTGTGGAGAGTATCCACCACCTTCTGCGCCAGTACATTCGAGAGCCATCTGCCGCCGGTCAGCCCCAGAGCGATACTGAACGCGACCAGAAATCCCCCGTAGATAAAGAGATAACGCACCTGCCCCGCAGCACGGGAATCCATCCCGGCATGGGTCTTATCATCGACGGTCTCCTCGATCCCGACATCCGATTGCGCGGAGGCGCCATTGACGTCCATATACCGATCGTAATTGATTTTAAAAAGGATGCCAAAAACACAAGTGCCCAAAATGAGCACCGTATAAACAGCCGCCTGAATCTTCTGCGACCGGGTCAATATCAATTTCGCCATAACTTCTCCACTTTCGCCAGACGCCAGACGCAAGTGGTTCCCTATTATCAAAATTGCAGGCCGCCCTGTCCAGTGTATTCTGCAGATGTTCCCTTTTCGGGGGCTTGACGGACGCTTCTTAAAAATATTCTCTTTTGGAACAAGGTTGAAGTGGACAACAACACCCGCTCCTTCTATGATATCACCATGCAACAGAAGCAGCTCTTCTGCAAAAGATGTAATCAGCCACGACTCTACCAGCGCAATGGCACACGCCATCTTTTTCACCTGGTCATGACGGTGGTGCTTTTCGCGGTTTCGGCGCCGTTTCTGGGGATTCTCGGGTTTGCATGGATGTTCATCTGGGCGCTGTGCACGATTTTCAAAGACCCTTACCGATGCTCCCAATGCGGTTCCAAGGAGGGCTCTTCACACCTGCTGGCGGCCTTCATCCTGGGAATTATGATCTTTCTGGCCTGTGCCGTCCTGCTGGGGCACAACCGGGATGGCGGACAAAGCTCCGAGGCCCGGCCGGACGCCCTTTCAGAGACTCCGGGGAAAATTCGGGCTCCTTCTATCGAGGAAGCCCTGGCCTCGTATGAGGAAGAGAATTCCACGAACACCCGGGCCGGCTACAACTCCCAAGGCTCCGGTGTCTATAACCCGTACGACCTGAGGCTGGAAACCCTCCTGAAGAAGGAGAAATAAAACCTCCCTTCCCGTCCCTTTTTCCGCAGTGTTTAACCGCAGATGACGCAGATCCCCGCAGATGATTTTGAAAAAGATGGAGATGATTGAAGAAAGGAATATGAGCGAGGAAAGTCTTCGTGCCCTGAGGGCACGAAGAAAAATGGGCAAAGAGTCCTCTGGACACGGAACCTTTGCAGCTCCTCTTCTTTTTCTGTGGGAATAGACAGATGCGCCCTTTCTGACGAAGAACCCTATAAATTCAGTATATAATAACAGTGCCTTGTTGAATATTCTTTTTTTGGAAAAATGAGGAATCTAATTCCTCCAAGAATGATGTATCGGGAATTTTCCAATCGGGATAGGCCTCCGGATTTGCATTATATTGCAGCAACGATCGAGCAACAGCGAAAGATTTTGCCACGGCTTCGTCGGAACCGTATTGCGTTTCCAGTTCGCTGAGCAAAACCAACCGGTCTTGGGCCAATTCACGGCTTAGGTAATAACGCTCTGCCATAGAGGGGTCTGTCGCTGAAGTTACCGTAAACAAGCTCGTCGGTAGGCTAGATTGGCTGCTGCCACTTCTATATCGTTGATCCCAGGGAAGGTCTGAATCTACCAGGCCGGATAACGAAAGAATCAGCGCACTGGCTGCCGATGGGAATGTTTCCTTGTTTGCCGAGGCTTCCGCTAAGAGCGTGTTGATGATGCTCCTGGAAGCTGGGCCATTATCCAAATAGTTCATGATTGTCTTCACAAAATCTTTGCGTTCTTCGCCTTGCAATTTTGTAAATGTCTCGGCCATAAAGGGCATTGCTTTGCCTTTTTGTGCATCCAGCACATAGCTTAGCATGGATAAATCTATCTTACCTTCTTTGGTATAGATATTTCCTTCTTCGAGCAAATCGGCATATACATCGCCCCCCAGGCTGCGGACAAAGGAAAGAATTTTGAAACGATCTTCTTTTTCGGCACTGGCCAATATGTTGCGGAAAGCTGTGGCCACGGGGGCTCGAAAATGGGTGTTATCCAGTCTCACCAGTATAGCCCCCACTTGCAGTGCTTCCATCCTATTGGCTGGTGCTTGGAACATTCCGTTCAGAAGGGCAATTGCCTTTGCTCCGCCGATGTCGCGCAATGCGTAGGCAATTCCCATCCGGGAGGTGACTGGCAGGAAACTATCTTTTGCTCCAAGCCTCGCGTAGGTATCATTGTATTCCGTTATTCTGCTGAGGGTTTCTGTCACAGCTACCTGAACGTTATGTCCGCTATCCAAATAGCCGTGCATTGCGGGGATAGATTCTTCCCCGGCCAATATCAATCCACGGCAGCAATAGCTAACTTCCTGCAGGAGAGGTAAATTAACCATTCTGAAACTTTTTTGCTTCTCTGGATTAACCAAGTCGCTCAGGCGAGCAATCAATTTCTCCGGCGTCAGGGCCGGCTCTCGCTCAGCCATGGGTAGCGGTGTCCGGGCAGCGATCTCGTCGCGGACTTTCTGCAACTCTGCCTCCAGCGCAGATTTCTCTTTCTTAAAAGATTCTTGTTTACTGCTCAGAGCATATGCCGTTGTTATAGCCTGATTTAAAACCTTTAAAAAAGTGAAACAAAATACAACTACGCAGAAAGTTATCCCTATAATAAGAATCTTTCGTGAAAGTTTTTCGTTGCTATTAGCTTTCGTTTTCATATTCGTGTGAACTCCGTTCCTCTACATTCCTTGATTATCTCGTCATTTCCCGGTTATTTTCTTCAATCAATTCTCGCTGGAAAGCACTATATTCTTCCATCAGTTTTTGCACACTTTCCATGTCCTCAGCGTGAATATTAAACTTGGGAGGCTCTGTATAAGCGGATGGATTGGCCTGATATTCCAACATCGCTCGGGTAGCAGGAATTACGGAATCCATGTACTGATCTTTCCCAAATTGTTGTTCAATTTGAT
>CAZSTC010000113.1:0-5099 GCA_964609795.1 uncultured Verrucomicrobiota bacterium | reverse complement strand
AGTGCGACGTTTATGTTTTGACTTGAGTGTGTAGCGAGACCTGTTAGGGTAAAAACGCTACAGCAGCTGGTCTTAGATCAGTTTTGACTTGAGTGTGTAGCGAGACCTGTTAGGGTATTCACTCCCTAACAGGTTCTCAGAGTGGGTGTTGAGAAGAATAAAAGGGGGTGAAGTTCCCTCTGAATTTTTTCGTTTGACTTTTTCCCGAGGAAAAGGTAGTTTGATTTCAACACTCAAGTCTTAACTGACTTGGCCGGGAGTTCAGCCCTGTTCCTTCAGTGGAACACCTGTAGCTTCCGGTCTTTTTTTTGCAGAGGCTCGCGCCTCTTCGGCCCGGCGTGGGATAGTTTACCAGAAGGTGAGCTGGTCCGTGGTGGGGGCTTCCCGGATTTTGCGTTTTTCGCGGTAGTCTCTGCCGATAATGCTCACGGAGTCTCGCCACTGTTTATCGGTGATGAAAAAGATATGAACATTGCCGCCCACCGGCACGCAATACCGGAGCCGCTCGATATGTTTGGCCATACGGGTCCAGCTGGGGCAGGGGCGTATGTAGACCGAGAAATTGAGCATACAGTAGCCATCCTCCAACAGTTGTTTTCGGAATTGTGCGGCGGCCTTTCTTTTTTCCTCTTCGGTCACCGGCAGATCAAACATCACCATGATCCAACCCATTTTGTAAGGACTTTTGATCAAGAGTAATCTCCCAGTAGTGAGCAATGGATTTGTATTCCAGACATCTGGCGACCGAGCTCACCCATTCGTCCAGGGCATGGAGCAGCCGCAGCCGCCCCCGGACCGGAGTCTTGACGCGGAGCTCGGCCAGTCCCGAAGCGATATGCCGCGCCCAGAGCGGGAGGGTTTCGGTCTGAGGTTCGTTTTTTTGGCAAAAATCCCGGAGCATCGCCTCCACAAAGGCGCGCAGAGGCTCCATGAGGTCATAGACCAGCGGATCGGCCCGGTAGCGTGCCGCGTGATGAAAGCCCAGGTTGGGAATCATCCCGTGAATGACGATGGCCCGGTGAACGAGCGACTGCAGAACGGCATATCCATAGTTGAGCATGGCGTTCAAGGGGGTATGGCCCTCCTGATCCCGAAGCTCCTCGGGTTTGCCCATCAGGGAGAAGAATTCCCTCCAGTAGCGCCGGGCCCAGAGTGATTCATCCGGACTGAAGCCCGGTTTGCTTATTTCTTCCCAGAGCTCGTCGGAGAGCCTGCCCAGCCTCCTGAGGTTTTGCATCTGATTGCGTACTTTGTTGCGGAGGATCCGCTGCCAGAGTCTCTCATGGAGCTTCAGGGAGCGATTGGCCTGATTCTCGATAATTTCAGGCCGTGTGGTCTGCGTCAGGGGAACGGTAATGGCTGCCGGACGGTAGCGGCAGTCGCAGTGCAGGATCACGGCCTGAGCCTCTCCCAGTCCCCGGATGAGATCGTTGCTCAGGCAGATACCCCGTGCAGCCAGAATGAGCGCACGGATATCCTCCAGTGGCATTTGACGGATTTCTTTCTCCTGAGGGCTCTTCATGAGAAGAACCCCCTTTTCCTTACTCAGAAAGGCTCCGTGCGTAAAGACATGCAGCAGGTGATGGCTCATGGCTTGAACGGGCCCTCTAGGGGTATTTCCGGACTCGCCGGAAGTTCTCCCGGATATTCTCAATTTTGGAGAGAGGCAACACTCCCTGAACCCTATCCAATACAAACCAACCATCTTTCCGTATGGTTCTTAGAATATATTTGCCCGGCTGCACGACGATCTCTCCATGCTCGTAATCGCAGAGGAGCTCTATGAGGCAACCGGCCTGGAAGAAATCAACCACGTGGCAGTTTTTTGCTTTGAGTTTTTCTTCCTCCTTTTTGCGGGATTGCCAGGCGTAGATGGGCCAGACGGCCGGTTTCTCGACCCCTTTCTTATCCTTCTCCAGATAGATGATATAGCCCTGATGCTGTTTTGCCGTTTTGTACTGTCCCCGGAAGCCCTTTGCCTCTCCCTCCTTGGCGACGTTGACGTATTCGCTCTTATCACCCTTCTGAGCCCTTGCGCGGACTTTGAGGATTTGTGCGCCGCTCTTGGGGTGTCGGAAATTATTGCACCATGCGGCCCAGCCCTCTTTATCGAAAGATTGGTTTTCGAGCGCTTCGATGATGGGCGCTCTGAGGACCGTATCCAAAATGGCTTCGGCCTCTTTCTTGGCTTTTTTCTGGTCGAACTTATTCAAAGAGACTCCCAACTCTGAGATTTTGAGCCGGGTAACGACAGTTTCCTTGATCTTGCCCGATTCATCGGGGAGGAGCCGGGTTCCGTAGAAGGTCTCCTGCAGGGCCGACTTGGTGAGGATGCAGTTGTAGGGGACGACTTGCTCTACGCATTTATTGAAATACTCCCGATCAATGCCCGGGGGCAGATTGTAATTCTTTTTGAGCTTCGGGTTGCGGGCCCACTCCGGAATGAAAGAGAGGACCATGGCGTCCAGTGCGTGGTGCCTTTTGTTTTCGCGCACTTTCTTCATCATTTTTTCCGGGTCGAGTTGGTCCTCCCTGTCAGCCAGGAGGGAATTGAGGTTGTTAATGGCGCGGACTCTGGCGGTGAGAGCTCCGTTAATGACCTGGACGAGTTTGCGCTCGCCGGCCTCTCCCGGTTGCCAGCCGCAGCGCAGGGCGGCAACGTCGCGCGCCAACCGTGCGATATAGGCGGTCTCGGCCAGAGAATCCCATTTTTCATCTAATTTGAGAGGGTCTTCGGCAGTCAAAAGCATCTTCTTCTTTTTGGAGAGCCCTTTCATTCCGTCAACCCGTTCGCAATATTCTTTGAAGGTTCCCTTCGGGCTGAGCCACTCGTAGGGAGTGCGGTCGCCCTTTTCCCTATTGGTAGCGGAGCGGGTAACGACGGTATTGCAGCGGTTATCCGAGCCGCCTCTGGCTCTGGGGACGATGTGCTCGATCTCCAGCTCATCGATTTCGGAGAGTGAAAGCGTTTCGCCCGTGTAGGGGCACTTGAAATCCTGCTCTCTCAGGAGACGCAACTTGCGGATATTGCCTCCGCCTTGTATGTTGTTTTCCGCTGCCTGTTGGCGTGTATGCTCCCAGGCGCTCCTGTTATCATTCTGGATTTTATTGAGCTTTTTCTTGGCCTCTTCTCCCATGAAGTCGTCCCGGATAAATTCGATAGCGATCTGATCGGGCTTGCCGTGAGTTTTGATCATTCGCCGCAGTTGTTCGTTGAAGAGACCGATGCGGTGAGCGACCAGGACGTTGCGCTGGGCCCCGATAAGTTTCTCGATTTTTTCATCCAGTTCTTCCGCCCGGACGGTGGTTGAATTCCAGTCGCCCGAGAGCGGCATCGTCGGGATATAGATATTTTCCCAGGGTCCCTTAATCAGCTTGAGGAAATCGAGGTCCTCTATTCTGAGCTTTTCAAAAAGGGTACCGGGTTGGCCGCAGAGCCCGGAGTTTTTTTTGTAAAAATCCTCGCCCGATTCGCCCGAAAGAACAAGCTCCCGGATGAGGCGTGCAGCCGGCCGGCTATAGCGTGAGCGACCGGAGACCGAAGGAGCCTCCACTAAAGGGTTACTCGGAAGAGGGCGGTTCTCTTCTTTTCCGACGGATGCTTTCTTCGGCGTCTTCTCTTTTCCCTCGAAGTTTGACAGAGCGGGCTGGAAGAGAGTTTCGGGTAAGGGTGCGGTCGCTGGAAGTTTATCAGCACAATTCTTGAGCCAGTTCTTCCAATCGGTTTTTGTGAGACTGTAGGCTTTGGCGATATTTTCGATCGCCTCTTTGGGGCCTGTCTCTTTGCGTATTTCGTCGGCTTCTTCGCGCGCATTCTTGAGGAGTGCTCCGATCTCTTTTGGGCTGAGCGAAGATTCTCTCAATATCAGCCCTGCTTCATCGGTCCGATAAAAGCGCATATTTTTGAGCTTCATGAGGAAGGTGGCTTCGTAGACGGCGATATCGGCAGAGCGGGCCACATGGAAGCGAGGGATCAGCGCGCAATTTGCGGGTGAGCGATTGTCAAAGCGTGGAATCTTCTGACCCAGGAGGCTCTTCCAATCCTCTTCACTTCCTTCTTTAATTCCCAGCTTCTGTCTATTTTCGGGGAAGTAGGAGGCATAAGCTTCGCCGGAGGGGCCATAGATCAGGGAGAGCGCTCTGCCTTTTAAAGCGGGGAATTGCCCGGCAGCGGCCTCTATCAGCGCAGAGAGCTCCCTGGCCACCAGCGCTCTGGGGATGACCTCATTGCGCACCCCTTTTGCCATGTGGTCAATTCGGTTTTTGATCTTATCGGTTACCGGGTCCCAAAGTCCCATCTGCAGGGCGGCGTAGTAGCAGGGGTAATGGTGCTTCTGGTTATCGCCGACGGCTTGCCTGAGGCGGTTTTCATAATCCACCGTTTTTTTTGCCGTCTGGGAATCCTCATCGTCTTCCTTTTTTTGAGAGGCTCTGTTTTTCCAGGGGACTTGAGGGTCGAAGCCGCGGCGCTGAATGGCCGAGTGAAGCGCTTTGTAGATTTGCCAGGGCTCGAGTTTCTCTCCCCGCAGGAGCATGATTCGCAGCAGGTAGGAATTGTATTGGGTCGGATCGCCCTTCCTGGGGAATTCCCGCTCCAGCCGCGGGTCTCCCTTTTGTCCCCCTTTTCGTCCCTCGAGTACAGGGATGCCGACATCCCGGCAGAGGTTGTTCAGATATTCATGGCGTGCCTGATGAGCCTTGCGGGTACGGTAAGCCCGGATTATTTTTCTGAGTTCATCGCGCTTGCCATACTCTTCATCCAATAGCAGCGTGTGAGCTTCGATCATTTCCATTCCACGACGTGCAGCCAGCCCCAGAGAGCCCGTGCCGACATCAAACGCAAAAACGAGTTCGTTATTCATTCTGTTTCTCCTATATAAAATTAGTTTAGAACTGAGGGTAGTTTAACACTAAATTGGAAAAAGGGACAACTTAAAAAAATTAAAAGGATTTTTCGGATTTCAATATGTGAAAAACGAAAGAGAGACGGTAAATCTGGAACCTCTTTTAGCGCGGGGAGTAGCCCGTTCGTCAGGCGGACGGGGGAGGAATTTTGGCTTTGGCGGATTTGGAGCGGGAGAGATTCTCAAATTGGGAGA
>CAZSTC010000112.1:718-5112 GCA_964609795.1 uncultured Verrucomicrobiota bacterium | reverse complement strand
CAATTCCCAAACTATCTATTCTACCACCTGTTATTAAAAACTCGCTTTTTAGGAATGTAACACCAAAAAAAGTTGTCATATTTTTTTCTATGATCGTTTGCAACTCCTTCTCAAAAGAGACAGAAGAAGAGGGTAACTCACTCACTTTACCTGCTATGGAAAAAAGCTTTATATCTGACATTGTCTGAATCCTTATAAGTACTTGGTTGAATCTCTAACTTTGATACAGTCCTAAATCTATGACTTAATGCAGCACCAATAAAACTAAAATCGGTGGCATTATAAAATTCTTAAACAGACTATTCAATATATTTCTTCGAAAGCGCATTGCCTCAAAAATATGCGCACCGAAAAGGGTCTTCGGTGGTGTTTCAATAATCTTGAAATGCTGGTAAGGGGGTGGCAGACTTTTGCACAGAGAGGTTTTTTTGAAAAAAGTCATTTCAGTTATCGGTTTGGGATACGTCGGTTTACCGCTTGCGGTTGCTTTCAGCCGGGTGGCTCACGTTATCGCTTTTGATACGAACCCATCCAAAATTGAGCTCTATCTGCAAGGCAGCGACCCGACCGGGGAAGTGGGACCCGAGGCCCTAAATCAGGCACTCGCCAGCGGCTCCATCCAATTCACCTGCCGTGAAGCCGACCTCAAAGCCGCAAGTTTTCACATCGTCGCGGTCCCGACTCCTCTCAAGGGCAATCATACTCCGGACCTGAGCTTCCTGGAGTCCGCCAGCGAAATTCTGGGGCGGAATCTCCGGCCCGGTTCCGTCGTGGTTTACGAAAGCACGGTCTATCCCGGCTGCACGGAGGGGTATTGCGGCCCAATTCTGGAAAGAACTTCCTGCCTCAAGAGAGGAACCGATTTCCGGCTGGGGTATTCGCCCGAGCGGATCAACCCCGGCGACCCGGAGCATCGCCTGGAAAACGTGGTCAAGATTGTCTCCGGCCAGGACGGCGAAACCCTGGAAGCGGTGGCGCTTCTTTACGGGCAGATAGTCCAAGCCGGTGTCTACCGCGCTCCCTCCATCGCTGTGGCTGAGGCGGCCAAGGTGATCGAAAACTCCCAGCGGGATATCAATATCGCTTTTGTGAATGAGCTGGCCAAGATTTTCAATAAGATGGGGATCGATACGCAGGAGGTTCTGAAAGCGGCTGGTACCAAGTGGAATTTCCTTCCCTTCACTCCCGGTCTGGTCGGTGGTCACTGCATCGGCGTGGACCCCTATTATCTGGCCCAGCGAGCGCAGGAATACGGCTACTTCCCCGAGATTATTCTGGCGGGCCGCAGGTTAAACGACAGCATGGGCCAACACATCGCGCGAGAGGTTTTGGGGATCATGATCCGCAAAGGCCAGACGCTCCGCAAAGCCCGGGTGCTCATTCTCGGCTTCACGTTCAAGGAGAATTGCCCCGATGTCCGCAATACGCGCGTGGTCGATATTTTGCGTGAACTGGAGAGATTCGGTCTGGAGGTCGATATTTATGACCCCATTGCCAGCCCCAGGGAAATCCGCAGGCAGTACGGCCTGGAGGTGCTTTCCGAGCTGCCCGAGCCCTCAGAGAAAGGCGAGCTCTATGCGGCGGCGATTCTGGCCGTGGCGCATACGGAGCTCCTCGGGCAGGATTTTCGCGCACTCCTGCAGGAAAATGGGGTCCTCTACGACGTCAAAGGAGTTCTGAAGACTCCGGTCGATGGCCGGCTCTAGGGAATCCAGATCCTCTTTTTCAACTCTTCGAAGCCGACTTTTGCGAGGGATTCCGGACAATTGAGGCCAGTCCGCCGGTGCTTGTCTCCCGGTAGAGATCGGGCAGATCGTGCCCCGTCTGGCGCATGGCCTTAACCACATCGTCAAAAGAAACCCGATGGCGTCCGTCGGTCAATAGGACGTACTCGGCGCTGATGATCGCCTTATTGGCCGCCAGCGCGTTGCGTTCGATGCAGGGGATCTGGACCAGACCCATCACCGGATCGCAGGTCAGCCCCAGGAAATGCTCCAGCCCAACCTCGGCCGCATATTCAATTTGCGTCTCGGTGCCGCCCATGAGCTGAGTCGCCGCTGCGGCTGCCATGGCGCAGGCCACGCCGATTTCTCCCTGGCATCCGACTTCGGCGCCCGAGATCGAGGCATTGTGCTTGGCCGTATTGCCGACGATTCCTGCCACGGCCAGAGCGTAATGAATTTCACTATCCGGGCATTTGAGCTCTTCCTTCAAATATCGTAAAACCGCCGGCACGACACCGCAGGAGCCGCAGGTCGGAGCCGTCACGACGGTGCCTCCGGAAGCGTTCTCCTCGGCCATCGCCAGCGCATAGGAAGAGATAATGCCGGTGCGGGCGATGCTCCGCCTCTGAGTCTTGGCTTTGAGATGAAAAGAGCGGGCTCTGCGGGAGAGCCGCAAGCCGCCGGGCAGAACCTCTTCGCAGGATAATCCCTCCTTCATCGTCGCCTGCATTTGGCTCCAGACTTCGTCCATGAAATCCCAGATTTCTTCTCCCTCGTATTTGAGCGCGAGCTCCCACATCGGCCTGCCTTCATGACTCGACCAGTTGACGGCTTCCTGCAAATTGGCCAGAGGGTAGACTTCAGGCGTCTCATAATGCGCACCCTCTTCCCTCAGGGCACCGCCGCCCACGCTGTAGACGACCCACTCCTCAAGGAGAGCTCCCTGCGCATCGAGTGCTTCAAACTTCATGCCGTTGGGATGATAGGGAAGGGTGATTTCGGGCCTCCAGAGAATCTCGGCCGGAGTCGGTGCCAAAGCTTCGAGGATCGCGCGCTCGGTCAGATGGCCATGCCCGGTCGCGGCCAGGCTTCCGTAGAGGTTGACCCGGTATCTCCCGGCCTGGGGACAACGCTGTTTAAAAATCCCGGCAGCCCGGTGAGGGGCCATCGTGTGGCTGCTGGAGGGGCCACGGCCGATTCTGAAAAGTTCTCGGAGCGACTGCATCTTTTTTAGGTTATGACAGGTCGTTTTGCGGAGGCCTTTGCCGCTTGCGGGAGGATATCCCTCTGCGTTCAGAGTCTCGAAATTGCCTCCGTACTGTTACACCCAGATTCTAGCAGAATCTTTACCCAGAGCAAGAATGAATAGGCGTATCGCCTCAACAATGGAGCGTCCGTTTTGAGGCAATGCGTCCGATTGGTGAGTAATAATATCCCCTTTACAATCCAAATAATTTATTTACACTGAGCTGTGGTTAATGTGTTCTCAGACTTATAGAAAATCATAATCGAAAAAATGAAGACAAAGCATTTATCATCTTCAAGCGTTGTATCGTGCTTGATTTCGTTGTTCGTCCTCTCCTCATCGCTTCTGTTTTTGCCAAAAATAAATGCAGCCATCGAAGATACATTCACAAAGGATAAGCTGATCTATTATGTGACCAAGGAGGACCAAGCCTCCAAAACGGGGACGGTTACTTTTTTTATGACATACCGAGAGATATTCAGTGAGTTATCCGGTGATGTCACAGTTCCTGCCTCTGTCGTTAATGAGGGCTATACCTATTCAGTGACTCTTATTGGACCTAGAGCATTCTCCGGACTCAAGAAACTGAAAAGCATCGTTATTCCTGACACTGTCACTTCTATCGGAGAAGGGGCATTCTCGGGGTGTAGCGTTCTGACAAACATTGTTATCCCGGACAGTGTCACTTCGATTGGAGAAGATGCATTCCAGGGTTGTAGCGGCCTGACAAACATTATTATCCCGGAGAGTGTCACTGAAATTGGGGATTTTGCATTCGCTGAATGCAGCAATTTGAGAAGTATAGAAATCCCAGACAGTGTTACAAAAATTGGATTACTGGCATTTGATGAAAGTAATAAATTACCACCCATCCTGTTCAGCAAAGGGAAAAAGGCGTTGGTTCGCTATTCTCCCTCGAATAGGGAACCTTCTTATACCATTCCGGATGCGGTTACTTATATTGCCGGCAGTGCATTCCAGGGGTGCAACACTCTGACAAACATTGTTATTCCGGACAGTGTCACTTCAATCGGAACCGGTGCTTTTTGGGAATGTTATAAATTACCACCCATCCTGTTCAGCAAGGGGAAAAAGATATTGGCTCGCTATTCACCCGCGAACAGAGATACTTCTTATACTGTTCCGGACACGGTTACTTCCATCGGCGGCAGCGCATTCGAAGGCTGCGGCCGTCTGGAAAGCATCGTCATCCCGGACGGTGTCACCTCTATTGGAGAAAGAGCATTCAATGAATGCGACGGGCTGACGAGCATCGTTATTCCCGATAGTGTCACTTCTATTGGCAGACTTGCATTCCAGTATTGCTCCGAGCTGACGGACATCGTTATCCCGGACGGCGTCACCTCTATCGAAAAAGAGACATTCCAGGATTGCAGCAGTTTGAAAAGTGTCACAATAGGCAA
>CAZSTC010000112.1:0-708 GCA_964609795.1 uncultured Verrucomicrobiota bacterium | reverse complement strand
AATGGCGTTACTTCTATCGGAGAAAATGCATTCTCCGGATGCAACGAATTGACAACGGTAACAATGGGCAACGGTGTCAGATCTATCGGAGGATATGCGTTCTATGAGTGCAGAAATCTGGCTGGCATAGATATTCCCGATAGTGTTACTGAAATTGGGGAATTGGCATTCCAGGGATGCAGCAGATTGACAACGGTAACAATGGGCAATGGTGTCGCTACCATGAAGGAAAATGTCTTCACTGGTTGCAGCAGTCTGGCAAGCATTACCCTGGGTAAGGGTGTCACTTCTATAAGTGATGGCGTATTCCATGGATGCAGCAGCCTGACAAGCATCATCATTCCGGACAGTGTCACTTTCATGGGGAAACATAATGTATTTTCTGAATGTACCAGTCTGACAAATGTGACACTGGGTAAGAGCGTACCATCTCTGGGATTTCGGATGTTCGAAGGCTGCACCAGTTTGGCAAACATCATCATCCCCGATAGCGTCACGTCTATTGGAGAAATGGCATTCGCCGAATGCAGCGCTCTGGAAAACGTGACTATAGGTAAGAGTGTCACCGCGATTGGAGATGGGGCATTTGCCGGATGTGTTAAGCTGACAAGCATCAGCATCCCCGACAGCGTTACTTCTCTGGGAGCCGGGTTATTCTCTGAATGCAGTGCTTTGGAAAACGTGACTATAGGCAAAGGTGTCACTTCT
>CAZSTC010000111.1:0-5410 GCA_964609795.1 uncultured Verrucomicrobiota bacterium | reverse complement strand
ATGTGGGTAATCCTATTTCTGCAAATAAAGAAATCATGACAACTACGGCATCACGTCTTTTAACAGGAAAGAATTTTTATAGAATTAAACGCCTATATTAGCTGCATATTAATAAAAATACAAATATATAAAAACAATATGAAAAAAATGAATTATTTTAGATTTAATAGTTTGGCTGCTGCAATAGTCTGCTCAGGTGTAATATTCACTTCAGTCTTAACAAGTCAGGCAGAAGTGAGAACCACCAAGTTTGATTCGCCGGTCCTGGTTTCACTGGTTACAGCTATAAGTGACGGACTCTCTTTCTGTTTCTCTCCTGATTTTAATCACGATGGCTTGGGAGATTATTTATTTTTCCATCGAGGCTACGAGACACACTGCTATTTCAATTCTCCCAGCTCTATAGTAGTTCAGAAGCCCTATACTCTTCCACCTTATCTGGAGGATGATTATGCCTGGGTAGCCGCCCTGCCCCTCGGGTCAACGATTGGGGAAGAACTTTCATACCCGGAAGTTGATATGAGCGCCTATTCATGGAGCGAAGGGGACGAGTATACGGGTTCATTCCCGTATGACTATATCTCTTTCAACAGGAGTGCGGTACTTACCGCGGATGGAGTTCTGCCTTCCAGCTCGGCAATATCCGGTTCCGAAAATGTATCAGGTAAAGAGATTTCGGAGGTGGAAGCTGCGTACAGTCCTTTTGTAAAAGGAAACGTTTTGGGAAAAGAAGGAGTAATTGGAATAAAAGTTGCCACAAAGATTCCGGCCAGTTACTACGCAATACCTCTTCCGGAGTATTATACATATTACGGATACATTCATTTTTACTGTCCCAATGAAAGAACAATATGTTTTTTGGGATACTCTTTTGAAAGTGAATGGAATCAGCCCATTGTAGCCGAACCTCTGGCTATCCCTCCAACGAAGATTCAGTTTTCGATTCAGAAGCTCGAAGATGGAGGCTTGGAGCTCTCCTGGCTCGCTACCCCGGGAGCGACTTATCAGGCTGAAAGAAGCTTTCATCCAGAGGGACCTTTTGAAAAGGTGGGTGAAGAAATAGTGCCTGTTCCCATCTCCGGAGCTAAACCTGTTCAGGAAAAAGTGATCATTTCCAAAGAAGAAGCTCAATCCTCCCAAACCAGTTTCTGGCGAATAGTGAGATTGAAATAACGTCATACGCCGGCACATACCGGCGTAAAGACAAGAGGCAATCGAGAGTGGAGTAGAGCCCGCTCGAGTTCAAAAAGGCGGAGTAGAAATACCCCGCCTTTTTGTAGTTTTCCCGGGGGCTCATTTCGCAGGAGCGGATGCCGGGCATTGGATAAAGAGAATTTGACTTTATGGGGACGGTAGGGTAGAGTCCCCACGGGTATGGCTGCAGGAGGCAAAACCAAACAACAAGCAAGAAGATTCAGGGACCTGGATATTGAAATCGGGTTTTTCGAAGGCATTTTGGAGATGGATCCCAATTATCTCGATGCCTTGGAGTTGATTGCGCAAGCTTATACAGAGAGAGGCCTTTATGAAAAAGGTCTCCAGGTGGATATTCGCCTCACAGCCCTCAAGCCCCAGGACCCTCTGGCGCATTACAACCTGGGCTGCAGCTACTCGCTGACCGGACAGGAGGAGAAAGCCGCGGATTCTCTGGAAATCGCTATTCTCCTGGGCTATAAGGAGTTTGATTACCTGGATAAGGATCCTGACCTCTCCAATCTTCGCTCTCACCCGGCGTATCAGAAAATCCTCTTTCTGAAACAGCGCTCCCTGAAAGCCAAGAAACACAAGAAGGAATAAGTTTCCCCATGAACGTCACCCTGGGCGGAAAAAAGATACACTTTCGCACGGTCTCCTTTCGGCCCGATTCAAACCGGGTCACGCTGATTAATCAGCGGCTTCTGCCGCACACCTTTTCACTACTGGAGACGGAGGATTTCCGCCAGACCGCTCTGGCCATCCGGAATATGACCACCCGCGGAGCCGGAGCCATCGGGGCAACTGCCGCCTATGGTCTGGCGCAGGGATGCCGTGCTTTCCGGGGCGACTCTCTTGAGTGCTTCGAGCTGCATGTTCAGAAAGTCTTCCAGGTTCTTGCCGATGCGCGCCCAACGGCGGTGGACCCGGTCAATGCCATGCGTCAGGTTCTGGCAGCGATGGCGCCCGGCACCACGGTAGCCGAGAAACAGGAGCTCGCGCTCCGGGCCGCTGAAGTTTTCGCCGATGAAGATGTGGAGCACTGCCGCGCCATCGGTCGATGGGGAGCAGAGCTCATCCGGGACGGAATGACAATTCTCACCCATTGCAATGCGGGCTGGCTGGCTTTTGTCGATATCGGCAGCGCCACCGCGCCGGTCTATGAAGCGCAATCTCAAGGCAAACAATTTCACGTCCTTTGCGACGAAACCCGGCCCCGTTCTCAGGGAGCAATCCTGACGGCCTGGGAACTGGCGCAGCAGGGAATCCCCCACCATATTATCCCGGATAATGCCGCCGGACACTATATGCAGCGGGGCAAAATCCAGATGGTCATCACGGGCGCAGACCGCGTCCTGGCCCGGACAGGCGCCGCGGCCAATAAAATCGGAACCTTTACTAAAGCCGTCCTGGCTAAATATCACGGCATCCCCTTCTATATCGCCATTCCGCTCTCCACCATTGACTGGGAGACGGCGGACGGGATGGATATTCCCATTGAAGAACGGAGCGAAGAAGAGGTGCTTTGCGCCTGGGGCAGCCCGCAGTCTAAAGGCAATAAAGCGGCCAGAGGCGGAGAAAAATCGATTCAGGTCCGGGTCGCCAATCCGAGCAGCCATGCGCTCAATCCCGGTTTCGACGTCACGCCCGCCGAGCTTATCACCGGCTTCATCACTCCCCTCGGGATCGTGAAGCCCTCCGAGCTCATGAGTAAACTTAAGGGGCGTTCTTAATCCCGACCGCAGCCGGCGCGCCGCCCTGTTCCCCAAGCTCGACCGTGTTCAGAGGCGGAGGAAGCTCCGGGCTCGGAACATTCTGAGGTTTATGCTCCCCGTCGCTCAGGTGGTCTTCCTCTTTCAATCGATTCCTCAGGTAATGCCTCCCGGCTCCCAGGAAATAGACCAGATAGCTCAAGAGATAAACCGCAGCGACAGTCCAATAGACCACCCGGAAGCCCATGTGGTCGGCCAGGTAGCCGAAGAAAATAATCCCCAGACCGATTCCCACGTCGATGGAGGAGGAGAAGGTCGCATTGGCAGCGCCGCGGCGCGTGATGCGGACCATGTTATTGATGCTCGCCACGAAACAGGGGAAGATCATCCCCTGTCCCATACCGATCAGGATGGCCGCGGCATGATAAAGCCAAGTGCCGTGGGCCATCGCCAGGAGAGCCGAGCCGACAATCACCATCGGAAAACCGCAGGCCAGAGGAATCCCGGCGCCCATCCGGTCAAACATCTTGCCGGAAAAGAGCCGAATCACCGCCATGCTCAGCGCAAACACGAAGAAGAAACTCGCCGGGCTCACACCCTCTATTTCTTTACTGTAGATCGGGATAAAAGTCGTAACCGCGCCGTTGGAAAAGAAAAAGATCGAGTTCACTAACGAGATGGGCAGGCTCGTCTTCTCGATCAACATGTGCAGATTGATCTTGGCCCGCTGAGGACGATAAGCCGGGAACTTCATAAAAAGGCTCATCGCGAAAAAGCTCAGGAGGCTCAGAATCATCGTCGTAGCAAAGAGATGGGCCGCGGAAAAATAGTCGATCAGCCACAGGCCCAGAACCGGCCCCATCGCCAGGGAAATGCTGACCGAAAGCCCGAAGTAGGCGATCCCTTCTCCGCGTCGGCTGGCCGGGACCATATCGACCGAGATGGTCTGGCTGCCGCTGCTCACAATCGCCCAGGAGAGTCCGTGCAGGAAGCGAACAGCCGAAACGATGATGAGCGGAAGCGGAAGCCCGAGAATCGCCAGACCGGAGAAAACCTTCATCGAAGGAATCTGATAGAGCCCGAAAAGGAGGCAAAAAACGAAAAAGCCGAACAGGAACACGCTTTTGCGGCCCCAAACATCCAAAGCGTATCCGCAAAAAGGCCGCAGGAGAAGAGCCCCCACCGCGTAGAAAGAGAGAATGAGCCCGATCTGCCCCTTGGTGGCGTGGAGATACTCATCCAGGTAGAGCGGCAGGGTCGAGACCAGCGAGTAGAAGGCAAAGAGCATCAGGAGCGAGGTCAGGCAGAAAACGATGTAATCTTTGGTCCAAAGTCTGTGCGTTGTGTTCATCCGATAAAATGTACGAGAAAGAGAACCGGGAAAATAAATAACCGCTCAAGCCTCCGTATGGGGCTTGAACCCGGATATATTCTCCCTTTTATAAAATATTGCGTATCTCTGAAATCTTCAGCTCCAGGGCGGATTCTCGGGCAAACAATCCGAGAATTGGCGTATCAACTGGTCTTCGTAAGCGCCCTGGTAGGTTCCATCAAAAAATCTTTTCAAGCCCTCTTCCGCCAGCTCTTTCCACGATTCATCCTCGCGGCCCGGGACCACCGGGAAAAAGAGCCCCTGATTGGCTTTGACCGCTTTCAAGTCGCCGGGTGAATCGCCCACCATGAGCATCCGCTCCGGCGCATATTTTCCCTCGGTGATGCAGCGAATCTGCTCGGTCTTCTTGCCGACTTCCTGCCCCGCCGCATAGCGGACGTATTGATAAATCCGGTTTTCCTCCCATTCACGCTCCAAGGCCTCGGTCGGAGTCTGCGAGACGATGAAGACATCGGCCCTGCCATTAACGGCATCCAGGCTCTCGCGGACATAGGGGAAGAGAGGCACCCCTTTCATAATCTCTTTGACGGCTTTATTAACCTCCACCGACCAGACGATAAAGGGCTCAAAATCGGGATTATGCGTCTTCTGATATTCCGCTTCCAACGCCTTGGGGGTCAAGGGATTGGTCCGTGAAATCCATTCTTCGAGCGCCTCGGTCGAGGGGATTTTGCAGCCTCGCCGCTGGACTTCCGGCCGCCCGGCAAGGAGCTTCAGAGCTTTGGTGATGGCGATAAAGCGATTGCTCCCGCGGGATTGAGAGTAGAGGTTCACAAACTCCCATACTTCACGGGCAAATTTGCTCACCGGTTGCAAGCTCAGTGCTTTAATATACATGGGGCAGAAACACTCCTTGTGCTTAACCTCCATGCTGTCGAACACACATCCATCCGAATCGATCCCGATGAAAAACTCGGACTTGGGTTCAAAGCTCCTCAATATTTCCCTATAGTCAGTCTTGGCGGGTTCCATATATTTCTCGCTCTTCCAAAGCGGCACCCTCCTCTCGGAGGCCGCTGCTGGGCCTCAGCATAGTCCAGTCCCCTTACCGCTGCAAGTCATTCTGGCTCTTATCGGCATGATTGATGCCGGGGAATTTCACTCCCAGGAG
>CAZSTC010000110.1:0-5415 GCA_964609795.1 uncultured Verrucomicrobiota bacterium | reverse complement strand
CCAATGAGGTATGAAGACAATCATTGCGCTTAAAAGGCTTTTGGCAGCGGCGATTCTCACTGCCGGCCTGCTCATCTCACCCGCATCGGCCAAGAGCGCCGAAGCGGAATCCCTCCCCATAGCGATCGACCCCAGGATTCAGGAGTTCACTCTGGAAAACGGCTGGAAGTTTATCGTCCTGCCGCGTCATGAGACTCCGGTCGTCTCGTTCTATACCTGGGCAGATGTCGGTTCGGCCCAGGAGGTCAAGGGGATTACCGGGATCGCCCATCTGCTCGAGCACCTGGCTTTCAAGGGCACCCAAAATATCGGCACGACCGATTATGAAAAGGAGCAACCCGCTCTGGCTAAAGTAGATGAAGCCTATCAGGCTCTTCAACGGGAAAAGGCGAAAGGTCCGCAAGCCAACCCCGATGCGCTCCAAAAACTCACGGAAGATTTCCGCGTCGCTCAGGAGGAAGCTGGCAAGTACGTCGTGCAAAACGAGTTTGGCACCGCGGTTGAGCTCTTCGGCGGACGCGGCCTCAACGCCTCCACCTCGACCGACCGCACCGATTACTTCTTCAGCCTCCCCTCCAATTCCGCCGAGCTCTGGTTCATGCTCGAATCCGACCGCTTTTATCAGCCGGTTTTCCGGGAATTCTACAAGGAGCGCGACGTCGTCACCGAAGAGCGCCTGATGCGCGTGGAGAGCAGCCCGCTCTCTTTTGCCCTGGAGGAATTCCTTTCGGCAGCCTTCAAGGCCCATCCCTATGGCGAACCGGTCATTGGCCACATGAGCGATCTGCGCTCCCTGACGCCTGAAAAGGTGATGAATTTCTTCCGCACCCAATACGTCCCGGCCAGCATGACCTCCGCCATCGTGGGCGATATCACCCTGGAGCGTGCCCGGGAGCTGGCGAAGACCTATTTTGAACGCATCCCCGCAGCACCCAAACCGCCGCGGACCGAATCGATAGAGCCTCCCCAGAATGTGGATAAGAAGCTCACCTTCCACCTTCAATCCCAGCCCGTTTACCTGGTCGCCTACCATAAACCGGCCAAGATGCACCCCGATGGCGCCGTTTATGATGCCATCAGCAGCATCCTGAGCGAGGGCCGCTCCTGCCGTCTCTACAGGAGCCTGGTGCGTGACCGGCAGATTGCCCTGACGGCGGCCGGCTTCAGCGGGTACCCGGGCGAGAAATACCCGAATCTCTTCCTCTTCTACGCCATGCCGGCTCCGGGCCATACCAATGAGGAACTGGCCAAGGCCCTTCAGGAAGAGATCGATAAGCTCATTAATGAACCCGTTTCGGAAGCCGAGCTCAACGGCGTTAAAAACCGTGCCGAGGCCTCGCTCCTGCGCGCTCTGGAAAGCAATCAAGGCTGGGCCTCTGCCCTGGGCCAATATCAGGGCCAGACCGGCGACTGGCGCAACCTCTTCAGAGAACTCCAGCGCATCCGCGCCGTCACCGCCGAGGATATTCAGCGTGTCTCCTCCCAAACCTTTAAAACCACGAATCGGACAGAGGCCTACATCGAAACCCTGCCCGCCGGAAAGGAGTAATCATGAATCAGACTTTGAAAAAACTGCTCGTATCCGCCCTTGCGCTCTCCCTTTGCATTTGCGCCGGAAGCGCTTCGGCCCAAGGCCAGAATCAACCGGCCACGCACTTCCGCCAGCTTCAAGTGCCTCCTCTTAACTCCATCGAAGTTCAGAAACCGGAGCGCACCGTGCTCGAGAACGGCCTCACTCTCTACCTCATGGAAAACCATGAACTGCCGCTCATCGATGCCCAGCTCCTGGTCTATACCGGTTCCCGCTGGGAGCCGATCTCCAAGGCAGGTCTGGCCTCCATCGTGGGCGAAGTAATTCGCTCTGGCGGCAGCGAGCGCTTCCCCGGCGACGCTCTGGATGACGAGCTCGATAACTGCGCAACCTCCATCGAAGTGGGAATCGGCCAGAATCAGGGCAGCGCTTCCATCAGCTCTCTGGCGGAAAACTTTCCGCGCGCCTTGGAAATCCTCTCGGACCTGATCCGCCAACCGGTTTTCCCGCAGGAAAAGATCGACCTCTGCAAGAAGGAGATGTCCGGCTCCATCCTGCGGCGCAATGACGATGCCTCCTCCATCTGCGCGCGCGAATTCAGCCGCCTCCTGAAAGGCAAAGATTCCCCCTATGGGCATCAAGTCGAGCTCGCTACGCTGGAAGCGATCAGCCGCGAAGACCTCGTCGGTTTCCATGCGGAGTATTTCCAGCCCCAGAATATGATTCTGGGAATCTGGGGCGATTTCAAAAGCGCCGAGATGAAGGAGCTGGTGCAAAAACAGTTTGGCACCCTGACCAAAGGCACGGCTCCGCGGCCCGCCATTCCCGCGGTTGATGAGGAAGCCATGGCCGCCTCGGGCGTTTTCCTGATCGAAAAGACCGACGTGGAGCAATCCTTTATCCGGCTGGGTCACTCGGGCGGCAAACAATCCGATCCCGATTATTACGCTCTGGTCATCATGGACGATATTCTGGGCGGTGGTTTTTCTTCGCGTCTCTTCTGCAGTGTCCGCTCCGATAAAGGCCTGGCCTATTCGGTGGGAAGCTCCTGGGGTGCAGGCATGGACGTGCCCGGCATCTTCCTGGCTTCCGGGAGCACCCAGCTCGCCACTACGGTTCAATTCATCAACGCCGTCAAAGAGGAGATCGAGCGCATCTGCCGCGAGGAGGTGACTCTTGAGGAACTGGACCGCTCCAAAAAAACCTACCTCAACGGCTTCGTCTTCAGCTTCGACTCCACCGGCAAAATCATCAGCCGCCTGATGGCCTACGACTACTATGGCTACCCGGCCGATACGCTGGAGCATTTCCAGGAAAAGATCGCCCAGGTCACTCAGGCCGATGTGCTGGCCGCAGCCAGGAAACATCTCAAGCCCGATCACCTGGCAATCATGGTCGTGGGCAATCCGGAGAAATTCGATCAACCGCTCTCGGTCCTGGGCCAGGTCAAAACCCTGGATATCACCATCCCCGGAGCAGAATAATAGTGGGAAAACCGGTCCGTAACATAAACATCAGCGCACTCTTCTGCGTCTTCATCGCCCTCCTCTGGTGCGGGGGGATGAGTGAGAGCGCTTTTGCCCAATTCGTTGCGGAAACCCCGGCCAAAGTGACCCTCCGGAGCCGTCTGGAAGGCCAGTTCCTCGTTAAAGGGGTTCCTTTCCCGCCCAGTATCGCTCCGACCCGGGAAGGTTCTTTGCAGGCACTGGAAACCAAAACCAGCGCCGACTGGCCTGAATCGGTCCGCATGGACCCCTCCACGGCGATTGTGGCTTGCGAGCGGATTAAGCAGATTTTCCTCCAGGAGCTCGGCCTCACCGATCAGTGGAAAGGCCTCATCGAGATCGAAATTGATTTCTACCCGCGCGGCCTTCAGCGCCCCATTACCCTCTCCCATCGCCTGATGAATGACGGCCTCCACACCCAGATGAAGGTCGCCGACGAGGTGATTCCCCACCGGTTTGTCCAGGCGCTCACGCAGGTGCTCCTCCTGGAAATGGCCAACCGCAGCATTAACCAGAAGCAGATGACCGATGTTCCGCTCTGGATGATCGAGGGGATGACCCAGCTCATCATGAAGCGTAGCGGCCCGGCCCTCTTCCCGACTCCGGGCAGTCCCAAAAGTTTCTCGGTGATTGCCGCCAGCCCGGTCAAGGAGGCCAAAGCCCGGCTGAGAACGCTCGCTGCGCCGCCCGATTTCAGTTACCTCGCCAATCCCGGCCCCGAAACGATGACCGGTGTCAATTGGATGATCTTTCAGGATGCCAGCCTGGTGCTGACCTGCGAGCTCTTTAATCAGCCCAATGGCCGCGCCAATTACTATCAGACCCTGCTCTCCTTCAAAAAATTCCTCAACTGGCAGCTCGCCTTCCTGCAAGCCTGGTCCGGTCAGTTCGAGACTCTTATTGACGTGGAGAAATGGTGGGCTCTGGTCATGGTCTCGAGCCAGAAGGAATCCGGCCTCAATGCCTGGTCCCTCTCTCAAAGCCTGGAAAAACTCGACGAGATTCTCTCAGAAGCCTCCGTCACGACGATTTATCAGATCAATCAGCCCAAGAAGCCCTCCACGGTACACCTGCAGCAGATCGCTGAAAACTGGACACCCAACGTCCAGACCTACTTCTTTGAACGGGTCGCGGCGCAGCTCAAAGCCTTTGAATTGGTCGCCGAGCCCCGGGTTGCAGACCTGGCCAAACGCTACCGCATCACTATCCTGGATTATATCCGCCAGCCGCGCCTCTACGTTTTCTTCGGGAAAGATGCCCCTTCGAGGACCGACCTGAGACTCCTTAAAAAGCGGTTTAATTACTTGGACCGGGAACGCAACAGCCTCTGGCAGGCCGCAGAGAAAATACCCTCCGAGAAACCACGTTACGAAAAATAGAAGCCCGGCTTTTTAGAGAGATTCTAAAACCCAGGAAGGTAGCTGAGTGATATCGAGTATCGTGAGATAATCAATCGTCTTGAAGGTGCGGTCTATGGCCGGAGGACCGCAGATTTTAGCCCCTACTGAGAGATAGGCCCCCAGAAGCTTGGGAACCCGAACCGGCTTTTCGGGAAGCTTTTCCATCGAGCAGGCGCAGAAATCCAGAGGCATAACCCGGAACTCCTCCGGCGCTAGATGCTTGCGGAGGACTTCATAAGCTCCCGCTCCCACGCTTTCATCCTGCGATGTCAACGAGCTGCAACCGATCAGGTACCGACCGCCGCAGTTCTTCGCGTAAACGTCGATCGCACGCCAAAGACAACCCAGAGCACGCAGATTCCGGTGATCCTGATGAATACAGGCACGGCCCAGCTCAATAATTTCGGAGCGGAAAGGCTCCAGGGGAGAAAAATCGAATTCCTGAGCGCTGTAGTATCCCAGGCACTCCCGGGCACGGAGCCCGGACTGGAGGCGGTAGGTTCCCACCACTTCGCCGCTGGATTCTTCCAGGACCAGGAGATGATCGCAGACCTCGTCAAATTGATCTGCATCCAGCCCCGTCCGATACGATTCGGGCAGTCCCTCCTCGAGCTCAAGATTAAAAACCTCAAAGCGAAGCCTCTGTGCGGCCTTGATCTCCGCTTCTCCCGCCGCCAAACGGCAAACATACGAGGCCTTACCTCGGGTAGAAGATAAGATACGGCCCCCTACACGGGCATCGCCCACTCGCGAATTCATGTTATCTTGGTCACTGGACACAATATCGGCACTCTTACATGGCACCGCTACGAGGAATCCTACAACATTTCTTCCCGGATTCAAGTGCCATGTTTCAAGACCGAAACAAATCGATTCAGCGGGAAAACACCCCGGCCAGATTGGGCCCATGGACACGAAATTGGCCGCTTTCATGAAAAAACTTGCATTTTTATCTCTCCTTCTTTATCTTCCTGAGTGA
>CAZSTC010000109.1:0-5488 GCA_964609795.1 uncultured Verrucomicrobiota bacterium | reverse complement strand
TTTCGCTTTCCCAGCCTGCCTTTTTTCCTTCTTTTTTTGAGACGTCCATCTGAATAACCCGTGGTAAATATTAACACAGAAATAACACAATTTAAACAATCTTAATATTGATTATTCCCCCTGTTTTTATTGACGATTATTCTTTTCTCAATCATAATTCCCCCGTGCTTTTAGAGAGAGAAAAATAGTGTTACCGACACCCGGATGCAGAGGGGGAGACCCTTCTCGTTTGACCTTTTTTCTTTCTTTTAAGCGTGCAATTGAAACTCCGGGAGCATACTCCGGCTTTGACCGAAGCCAGTACCTGTTTCCCGGGAAAATCAAAAAGATAAAATGAGAAACCGAAGTCAGTTAACTGTGATTGCTTCTTTGGCGCTTGCCGTGGGGGTCTGCTCCGCACAAGCCAGCTATGAAGCTACCATTCTGCTGCAGAATCCTGCAGCATACTATCGTTATAATACGACGATAGACGATTCGGAGACGGACCCGAATATGGGGTACCTGAATCTTCCCGGGGCTCAATTTTTTGACGCCCATACCAGAGGAGTTGCCGGCCCGGACCTGGGTGGGTTTGAACCCGAGAACAAAGCCGTTGAATATACAGGCGGCTACAGTGCCCTGCCTTCCATGAACCTGCTGACGGGAGAGGCTACGATTCTTGCGTGGATGAAAACTCCTGCGGCGCATCCTAATTATGCAGGCGTGGTTTTCAATCGCGGCGATGGCAACAGCACCATTACGGGACTGGACCTCAAGGGAGCAAATAGTTTCCAGCTCGGTTACCACTGGAACAACGATTCGACCAGTTACACTTATGTTTCAGGATTATTGGTTGAACAGGAGAAATGGAATCTGGTGGCAATGGTCGGCAGTTCGGAAGGGGTACGCCTTTACCGCGGCAACAGCACGGGCTCGCTCGATAGCGTATTTAATGCGGTACCCTGCGCTCCTACCTATTTGAACGGCACGATGCGTGTGGGTAGAGATTTGGATGCCGCGCGTATTCTTTCTGCAGCGGGCAACCCAGCCTACATCGATGAGGTGACGATTTTCAGCCACGCATTGAGCGAAGCGGATATTCAATCCATTTACCGTACGGCACGTGGTGAAGTTTATGCTCCCAGTTGGGTCCGGATCGAAGCTTCTTATTCGAAGATGTTCGCCGGAGAGGGGACTTTGACGGCACGAGGAAACGGCTCCTATGGTTCAGTGGAGTGGTATAAAGACGGAGAAAAACTGGAAGAGGATGGTTTAACTCTTTTGAATCCGGTTGCCGGAGTTTATTCGGTGAAGTTGGTGAATTCGGCCGGAAGTCTGGAGAGTGAAACCGTCACGGTTCTGCCGGCCAGTGCACCGAGCATTACCCTGCAGCCGCTGGGAACTAGCCGGCACATGTATGGACGGGTGACTTTCTCAATTGAAACCGAGGGTTCTTTTCCGATGACGTATCAATGGAAATTGAACGGCAAGGATGTTGCGGGCGCGACGTCGAGCACGTTGAGCCTGACGGGGTTGGAGAAAAATCAATTCGGCACCTATACGGTAGTCGTGACCAACTCGACAGGAAGCGCAACCAGCGAGGCAGCCGTCCTGACGGAAGTGCCCGTTGCTGTTGATTCCTTTGCCGAAGCCATCATGAAGCGCAATCCGATTGCCTTCTTCCGGTTTGACGATACGCTCAATGACGGCTCTTCGGAATATGACGAGCATGGGTATCCTCTCACCGGTGTGGCCAAGGATTACGCCGGCGGCAATGACGGTGTTTACCACAATCTCTACACACACAGTCAGATTGAGGGCGCTATCGAAGAAGACGCCAGCAAGGCGCTTCACTTCGAGGGTTCTCAGGAATACGGCGGCTGGGTATCCACCAGTCTGCAGGTGAATAATTATCCGAAGGCTTTCACGGTGATGGGCTGGGTTCGGCTGAGCACTGCTTACAACGATTATATGACGATGCAAGCAGGCTATTTCGGGCAAAATGACGTGCTCGAACTGGGATGCCTCAACAACGGGACTCATGGCGGCTGGACCAGCGGAGTCGGCTCGATTTATGCGGCCAATGATTTTGGCGATGGAGAGTGGGGTCTGTTCGTGATGGCTTATGACGGGACTACTCTGAGATTTTACCTGAATGGTAAAGAGGCAGGCAGCCGGACGGGCAAATCCAATTTCAACGCCTATCGGTATTACTTCAACATTGGCGGCGGAGGTGTTCGCAGCGACCCGACCGTGAACATGGATTTTCTTACTGGCGACATTGATGACGTAGCCGTCTTCGATACCGCAATGACCCAGGATGATATTATCTCCTTCTGGAATAAGGGACGTTTCGGCCCGGGCTCGGCACCTATTATTTCCATTGAGCCGCAAAGCATTCAGGTCTATGAAAATACTGAATCTACCCACACTTTCCGGGTACAGGCCGGTGGCACTGAGCCGTTCACCTATCAGTGGTATAAGGATGGCACCGCCCTTGAAGGCGATCAAGGTACGCGCCTGACGATTCCTCTGGTGGCAGAATCTGCCGGGAATTATACGGTTGTGATCAGCAACGATTACGGTTCGGTCAGTAGCCAAGTGGCGAATGTTCAAATTTATCCCGTTCCGCAGGAAAATACCTACGAGGGGATCATTTATAACCTGGCGCCTCACGCCTACTGGCGTTTAGGCGAGAGCAGCGGTACCCTGGCATTTGACCGGATTGGCGCCCGAAACGGACTTTATACGGCCGATAATACGCTGGGTAAACCGGGCGCATTGAAGGGCGATAGCGATACCTCCGCCTGGTTTGGCGGCGTAGAGCGGGTGATGGCTCCGAGTATGGGTATTGACAGTACCGCTGAGGTGACGATGCTTGCCTGGATTAAATCTGATGGAGTCATCCCTCACTATGCGGGAGTGATCTTCAACCGCGGCGGCGCCAGTACGGCCTCAGGCATGGATATTGCCAATGAGCAGGTTTGTTATCACTGGGCCGACGGACAGTACAGCTTCCGCTCAGGACTCTATCCGGAAAATAATGTCTGGAATCTGGTCGCCCTGACGATTACGCCCACGGCCGGCACCGTTTACCTGGGTGACAGCAAGGGGAACTTCACTTCAGCGACCAACCGTGTTGCCCATGCGGCTGCCAGCCTGAACGCTGATATGCAATTGGGCGGAGACCTGATCGCGGAACGCCGCTTCAAGGGTGATATCGATGAAGCGGTCATCTTCAACCGCGCGTTGAGCCTTGAAGAGATTAAACTGATCTACCAGATCGGCCTGGCGGGTTTCGAAATGCCGCCCGAATTCACGATCGAGCCGCTTGATTTTGAAGGATTCGAGGAAGATACCGTGACTTTGAGCGCGATGGCTCTGGGTTCTCCGGGAATTACCTGGCAGTGGTATAAAGATGGCGAAGCGATCCAGGGTGCCACCTCTCCGACATATTCATTTACCGCTTTTGTAGCGGATAGCGGAGAATATACGGCAGTCGCGACCAACCCGGCCGGCAGCTCTACGAGCAGAGCCGCACAGGTTCTCGTGGCTTACCCTCCCTACTCAGTGGACTTGAAAGACGGGCTCTTCGCTCACCTGAAGTTCGACAATACCTACAGCGATTCTACGGGCAACGGCAACGACGTGACCGCAGAGGGCGAAGTGCCGTTTGTGGAAGGTGTGATCGGCAGCGGTGTGAAACTCGTTACCGATCCGGAGCAGGGTCTGATCAACAGCCTCGCGTTCTTCAATGGTTTTGAGATTGGTAAGGATCCCCTGACGGTCGCTTTCTGGACCAAGCTCTACGGAGCTCCGGCGGATGTCCCCTGGTTTTGTAACCGGATTGTCGGTGCGGGGCTGGATAACGGCATTTCGCTGGCTCCCCGCAACGGAGTCAATGGATGGTCTTTCCTCCTGAAAGCCGATGACGGAGTCGCTTTTACCCAGGCTGGAATGAATGGTCCGGCTAACACGCTGCCCTCGGAAGAGTGGCATCACCTGGTGTTTGTCATGGACCCGGTCAGCGAAACAATGAAGGTCTTCCTGGATGGGCAGATGCCCACGGAGGTGGATGTCAGCGCCATTGATTTTGCCAACGGGAGCTTTGACTCCCTCGGCACGATGAGGATCGGCCAGGATGGCGGCGGCGGATATTTCTTCGCCAGCCAGTGGGATATGGACGACATGGGTATCTGGAAAAAGGCCTTGAGCGACCTGGATGCGCGCGGTATCTATTCGGCGGGCAGAAACGGTTTCAGCTTCGACGAGCTGCATCCGGATAATACGCCGCCTGCAATCGTGGTTCAGCCCAAGGGCTGCGAGCTCTACCCGAGCGACACCAAAATATGGACTCTGAGCATCGAGGCCAGCGGTACCCAACCGCGCACGGTGACATGGTTCAAGGATGGCGAGCCTACAACACTCATCAGCCAGGGCAGAACACTCAATGTTCCCCTGACGCCGGAGTATGCCGGCGAATATCACGCGGTCGTCGAGAACGCCTATGGTTCGGCCGTTTCTGAAACGGTTCAAGTGAGAATGCGCGCGGTTGAACCCGGAAGCTATGAGGATTTCATCGTCGCTCTGGACCCGGTTGTCTACTACCGCTTCGAGGAAGAAGCCGCTACCGGTGCCGTGGCTAAGGATTACGCCAGCGAACAGGATGGGCATTACTTCGGTGTGAACGAAAACACCCAGATACCGACAGGCATCTTTGGTGATACGGACGGCAAGGCATTGCATTTTGCCGGGACACTCACCGAGACCTATGTGGGGACGCCCTATCAGATCAATGATCTGGCAGGCTCCTTCACGGTGTTGGGCTGGATTCGCCGCAGTCTGGGGTATGGTCCCTATGGCTCAGCGGGCGGATACTTTGGCCAAAACGACGTTCTGGAAACGGGCGATGGCTCCGATTCGCGCATGGGCGGTTGGATTTCCGGCCTGAGCGCTTCGCAGTACACGACCGTTCCTCATCCGGATAATGAGTGGAGTCTCTTCGCGATCACCTACGATGGCTTTACAGCCAGGTACTATGCCAATGAAGTACACTGGGGAACCGCAACCGGCAGCGTCAACTTCAGCAACAGGAATTACTTCTTCAATATCGGCGGCGGCGGTGTCCGCAACCCGACAGGAGATTTCTTCCTGGGCGACATGGATGAAATTGCCGTCTTCGGATATGCTCTGAGCGCCGAGCAGATCAAGGCCGTTTACCTGAAGGGAATGGTGGGCGGAGACTTGCCCGTCGATGTGCCTGATCTGGGGTACATCCTGGGTGAGAATCTCATCCTGACCTGGCCCACGACGCAGGGAGTGACTCTGGAATGGGCACCGACGGCCGAGGGTCCTTGGGCAGCGGTCGAAGGAGACATCACTGATGTGGATGGCGTAAGCCGCTACGAGACCTCTCTGGGCGAAGCTGCCAGCTTCTTCAGACTCAAAGCCGGTGAATAAAATCGGCTGAAACAGACCCTTTTCATAAGGGTTAATTGACACGGCGTGC
>CAZSTC010000108.1:0-5547 GCA_964609795.1 uncultured Verrucomicrobiota bacterium | reverse complement strand
CTCTACTTCAGCTTAAGTGCTGTAGAGGATGCGTTTTCGTATCCCTTGCCGCCGGAGATTCAGAAGAGATGAAGCTTTCAGAAATATACAAATCCACGGTTCCTATTTTGTCCTTTGAAGTGTTCCCGCCCAAGCCGGAAGTACCGTTGGAGAACGTGATGAGTCTGATCGGAGCCCTGAAGGAATACTCGCCGAGTTTTATCAGCGTTACCTACGGAGCCGGAGGAAGTTCGCGGGACAGGACCATCGAAATTGCTTCACGAATCAAAGAGGAACACGGGGTTGAATCGGTTGCGCATCTGACCTGCGTGGGGCAGACCCGCAGCGAAATGGACCGGATTCTGGCAGACTTGAAGGAAAACGGGATATCGAACATCCTTGCCCTGAGAGGGGACCCGCCGCGCAATCAACCTGACTTTGATTTTTTGAGGGGCGAATTCAAGTATGCGTCGGACCTCATTGAGTATATTCGAGGGAAGGGAAATTTCGGGATAGCCGCGGCGGCGTATGCAGAAGGGCATCGCGGTTGCCGCTACATCGACAAAGACTGGGAGAACCTGAAGAGGAAGGTGGATTGCGGCGTGGATGTGCTCATCACGCAGCTTTTTTATGACAACCGGCTGTTCTACCACTTCCGCGATACGGTGAGGAAGATGGGGGTGAAGGTGCCGATCGTTCCGGGAATCATGCCGATTTTCAACAGCCGCCAGATTCGAAGGATATTAACCCTGTGCGGAGCGTCGATGCCCCCGGATATGTTGATCATGCTTGACAAGTACGGAGAATCCGACCAGGATATGTACCGCGCTGGCGTTGAATACGCCATCCATCAAATTCAAGATTTAATGAGCGAGGGAGTGGACGGTGTCCACCTCGAGGTAATGAACAAGCCGGAATTGGCGGAGGATGTGCTAAAGGGATTGCCCAGAGTGTAAGGGGCGAGATTTAGCGCAGAATGCTCTTGACTTGGTTCCGATGTAATATAAAATGACCCCTCTCTATTTTGGAGATAGAGGCGGAGCAGAGAGAGAAGATAAGAATATGTCACGTATTTGTGAATTAACAGGAAAGCGGCCCATTAAAGGGAGCATTATATGGCGCAGTGGTAAAGCGAAGAAAAAAGGTGGTATTGGTCAACACGTGACTGCCATTACCAAGCGTCGTTTCCTTCCCAACCTTCATCGTGTTCGCGCGCTGGTGGACGGAGAAGTTCGTTATATCCTTGTGAGTGCCAAGGCGATCAAGAAGGGTATGGTTGTCAGACCGCCCAAGCGCAATTGGAAGAAGCCGAGCGAGGAATAGTATTTTCCTTTAGATAGAAATTGGAAAACCCGGGTCAGCCCGGGTTTTTTATTGGAATCGTTCAAAAAAAAGAACCGCAGGAAACTGCGGTTCTTTTTGTCTACAGAATCGGGTTAGAACCCTAGTATCTGTAATTTTCGGCCTTGAAAGGACCTTCGACCGGGACTCCGAGGTAGTCGGATTGTTTCGGGGTCAACTTCGTCAGTTTCACACCGAGCTTACCCAGGTGGAGGCGGGCGACCTTCTCATCCAAAACTTTGGGCAGGACATAGACTTTCTTGCCGTACTTGCCTGAGTTGCGGTTTTGCCACATTTCGATCTGAGCCAGGACCTGGTTGGTGAAGCTGGCGCTCATGACAAAGCTGGGATGTCCGCTGGCGCAACCGAGGTTGACCAGGCGGCCTTCGGCCAGGACGAAGAGGCGCTTGCCGTTGGGCCAAACGACCATGTCGACCTGCGGTTTGATCTCGACGCGTTTCAGTGCAGGATCGGTAAAGACGGATTTGATATCGATTTCAGAATCGAAGTGGCCGATATTGCAGACGATGGCATCGCTCTTCATGTGGTCCATGTGCGAACGGGTGATGACGTCGACGTTACCTGTAGTGGTCACGAAGATATCGCCCAGTTTGCAGGCTTCATCCATGAGGACGACTTCAAAGCCTTCCATGGCGGCCTGGAGCGCGTTGATGGGGTCGATCTCAGTTACGAGAACACGGGCTCCCATTCCGCGGGCGCTCTGAGCACAGCCCTTACCCACATCACCATAACCGGCGACGACGACAATCTTGCCAGCGATCATGACATCAGTGGCGCGCTTGACTCCATCCAGGAAGGATTCACGGCAGCCGTAGAGGTTGTCGAACTTGCTCTTGGTGCAGGAGTCGTTGACGTTGAAAGCGGTGACCTTGAGGGTGCCGTTTTTCTCGCGCTGAGCCAGGCGATGGACGCCGGTAGTGGTCTCTTCAGAGAGGCCGTAGATACCGGGCAGGAGGTCGGTAAATTTATCGTGGACGGCATTGGTCAAATCACCGCCGTCATCCAGGATCATATTGAGCTGGGAGCCATCGGGCCAGCGGAGGGTCTGATCGATACACCAATCGTATTCCTCGAGGGTTTCACCTTTCCAGGCGAAGACGGGGATACCGCTAGCGGCGATCGCAGCGGCGGCCTGATTCTGAGTGGAAAAGATGTTGCAGCTGGACCAGCGAACCTGTGCGCCCAGGTGGACGAGGGTTTCGATCAGGACCGCGGTCTCGATGGTCATGTGGAGACAGCCGGCGATTTGTGCGCCGGTCAGGGGCTTGGCCTTTCCATACTCGGCACGCAGAGCCATCAGGCCGGGCATTTCGTTTTCGGCCATCTTGATCTCATTGCGGCCCCACTCGGCCAGGGAGATGTCGGCTACTTTATAATCCTGCACGGTTTCTTTCCTGGTGCAAAACGTTGGGCATTTCTGTGACATAAAATTATTCTCTTCTCGGATTTCTCTTTAGCTTTTCTTCAGTTCAGCGACCTTATCGGTGGCTTCCCAGGTGATTTCGGCCGTGTTGTCGACTTTTCCGAAGTGGCCGTAGTTGGTTGTTTTGCTGTAGATGGGGCGTCTCAAGTTGAGTTGCTTGAGGATGGCTGCGGGTCTGAAATCAAAGACTTCGCACACTTTGCGGGTGATTGCCTCATCGCTGAGCTGGCCCGTGCCGAAGGTGTCGACATTGACGGAAACCGGGTAGGGATAGCCGATGGCGTAGGCAAACTGGATTTCGCAACGGGTAGCCAGACCGGCAGCAACGACATTCTTGGCGACGTAGCGGCCCATATAGGCGGCGCTGCGGTCCACTTTGCTGGGGTCCTTACCGCTGAAGGCACCGCCGCCGTGACGGCCCATGCCGCCATAGGTATCGACGATGATTTTGCGGCCCGTGAGCCCACAATCTCCCTGAGGACCGCCTACGACGAAGCGACCTGTGGGATTAATCAGGATCTGGGTTTTCGCATCGATCATGTGCGAGGGCAGGGTCTTTAGAATCAGCTCCTCGCGGATGAAATCCCGAATGGTTTTGTTATCCACTTCGGCAGAGTGCTGAGTGGAGATAACGACATTGGAGATGCGGACCGGTTTTTTATCCACGTATTCGACGGTGACCTGGGATTTGGCATCGGGTCTCAACCAGAGAGCCTTGCCGGTTTTGCGCAACTGGGTCAGTTGGCGTCCCAGGAGGTGGGCATACATGATCGGAGCCGGCATGAGTTCCGGGGTTTCGTCGCAGGCAAAGCCGAACATGAGGCCCTGATCTCCAGCGCCCATTTCCGCGGTATCTTTGCCCTCTGCAGCGCGCTCATCGACGCCCTGGGCAATATCGGGGCTTTGTTTGGTGATGGCGTTAATGATGAACACTCTATCGGCGTGGAAGATATCGTCATCATTGACGTAACCGATCTTGCGGATGGCATCGCGAATGATGTCGTTATAATCGAACTTGGCTTGGGTAGTGATTTCGCCACCTACGACGACCATATTGCTTTTGACAAAGGTTTCACAGGCGACGCGGCTCATGGTGTCCTGCGCGATGCAGGCGTCCAGGATGGCATCGGAGATAGTATCGCTCACTTTATCAGGGTGGCCTTCTCCAACGGACTCAGAGGAAAAAAGATATCTGCAGCTCATAAACTAGTTCAGGGTTGATGACGTATTGACGCATCAAGATATATAGATATATCAGCTTTTTCAATTTTTGTCAACATAAATGCAAGGATGTTTGAGAAGAGGGACCCTATTTTTAGAGAATTATATAAGTCATTTATAGAGAAGATATTCTCTATTTAAAGAATAGATGATTCAAGCGCCTTTAGGGGAGGTTTCGGCAGAGGGAATCAGGGCAGGGGAGCTTGGAAAAGGGGAATATGGTGCAGCGGTTCCCCCGGGAGCTGTTGGCTGTGAAAGAGGGTCAAAGATCGGGCCAGGGTTTGAGGCGGGTGTTGAGAATGGGTCCATGCTTCGAGCGCTTTCAGATCCAATTCTCTCGGAGAGCGCTTCATCCGGCAAAGGGTGATATGGGGCTGATAGTCATTTTCGCGAGGGAGTCCCAGGGCGAGCTCGAGTTTTTCATCCAGGAGTTTTTTGAGCTCGGTCAGGACCGGTAGCGGTTTCAACTTCAGATGGAAGCTGGATGCTTTTTTGAGGCTGGGGAAGGCGCCAAAGCCCTCAGGGTGCAGGGGAATGGGCGATTTCAGGGGAATTTCCTGGCAGACGGCGATTAATTTTTCCTCTTCCATCGGGGGGATATTGCCCAGGAAGCGGAGGGTCAGATGGAGTTTATCGGGAGCGGTCATTCTGGAATTACTGATCGGGACCGGGGATGCCAGGAGTGCGGCTTTGAAGTCTTCCGATAATTCCAGAGCCAGGAAGAGGCGCTTGGTATGGGGAGGAGTTTGAAGCATGACGCCGGGAGATGCTGCGGGGTTAATATCAGATGCAATAGTCGATAAATCCTTTTTGGACATTTTGCCGGCTGTGGCAATCCATCACGTCCTGAAGGGTGAATTTGCGCATACTTTCGCGGATCTCTGAATTGACTTTATCCCAGATATGACGCGTGGAGCAGAGGGTCGAGCTCGAACACTTCTCCGGCAGAGCGACACAGCCTACGATGGACAGGGGGCCCTCCATGACCTCAACGACATCGAGCAGGGTGATTTCGTCCGGTTTTTTGGAGATTTTGAATCCGCCCTTGGCGCCGCGGATGGAGCGGACCATTCCGGAACGGCGCAAATCGATAATCAGGCGGCTGACATACTTTTCTGAAATTTTTTGGGATTGGGCGATATCGCGGATGAGCCTTGGCTTTTCGGAGTCGAAGAGGGCCAAGTCGAGCAGGATGCGCAAACCATATCTTCCTCTGGTGGAAATTTTCATTCGACTTTTCTTAAGGATTTCTGTTTCCAGGTTGTTAATCTCCCGAAAGTTCCGTCTGCTGCGACCGGCTGAGGAACCATCAGTACCCTGGGAGACTGCCCCAGAAAAGGCTATTTGTCAAAAAGAAAGTCACATGAGGCGGGATGTGGCGGGGAATTCCGGTTTTCATTCTCTTCGGGTTCTATCTACTTAATTTTCATCGGGTCAACCCAGGGAATATCATCCCCGAGACATCTTTCATCTATTTTGTTGGGACCGCTGGACCAGACAGCAATCGAGCATTTATTTAGAGAATTAGAAAGAGATTCTGAAAGTCCGGTCAGGTTAGTCGT
>CAZSTC010000107.1:0-5571 GCA_964609795.1 uncultured Verrucomicrobiota bacterium | reverse complement strand
TACTATTTTACCAAAGCGGACAGCGATTGTAGCAAAATGGCCAATTTCAGGGAATGGGATATGTTGTTTTAAATATTGATAGATTATGAAAAACATTGAAAGGAAATACGTTGCGATTGCGGCATTGATACCTTTTGCTTTATTAACACCGATTTATTATATAGGAATCATAGAGTGGAATACAGGGATGCTCGTCCATCCTACTTATGGACTGGTACTTGCGATTACTCCATGTCTGTATGGTGTATTAGGAGCCGTGGTCTACGGTGTGATAAGACTTTTACAAAAGTTGATTTATCCGGTTGGAAAACCTTGGATTAGCCTTGTTTTTATATATTTACTTTGTTAATGTTTACAACATATATATTATATAAAATTTGATATAATATGAAAATTAAGAATAAATTAATAATATAAAAATATTGACTGGCGTTGCTAATAATGGGATTGCGACCACTCTTTCTTATAATGGAGCGGGACAATTAACCGGTGAATCCTATGCAGGCGGGACACTGACGGGGCTATCTGTCTCCAAAACGTATGACGCTATTCTGCGCCTCTCTCAGGTAGGAGCAACCAATACTCTGGTAACCAATGCCTTTGCCTACAACAGCACTAGCGGACGATTGGAAACCGTTACTCATAATAGTGATACTAACTTCCTCATCTGCGGATTGCTCTCTTGACATATCCTTCTCATCGTTTACGATAGCCCCCGGACAATAACAGAAGATACCATGAACCGCCGTGAATTCTTGAAGATTTCCGCAGCTGCAGCTTTGGCCTCGGGCTTACCGGCCTCTCTCAGCGCTCAACCCCCGTCTCCCCAACCGGCTTCCACCGTCGAGTCGCGCATCCGCCTGGGCGCTCCGGTCTACCACAGCCAGGATGATATCGAGCTCTATGCCCGTGAGCACCGCCGTCTGGGCTATCGCGCCGCCTATAGCCCCAATGTCCGCCTGCAGGATAGCGACCGCATCGCCGCCATCCGCAAAGCATTTCAGAAGGAGGACGTCCAGATCGCCGAAGTCGGAGTCTGGAATAACCTCATGGACCCCGACCCGGAACGCCGCAAAGAAAACCGCCGCCGCATGGTCGAAGGGCTGGCTCTGGCCGAGGCGCTCGGTGCCCGCTGCGTTGTCAATATCGCCGGTTCCCTCAACCCTCAGGCATGGAGCGGCCCGCACAAGGATAATTTCGGCTCCGATTTCTTCGATGCCGTCGTCGAATACTCCCGCGCCATGATTGATGAGGTTAAACCCAAAACCACTTTTTTCTCCCTCGAGATCATGGGCTGGAGCATCCCCTATGACCCCGATTCCTATCTCAAATTGATCCGTGCCGTCGACCGCAAACAGTTCGGCGTCCATTTCGATCCCACCAATATGATCAATTCCGTCGATAAAATCTTCGACACCACCACGCTCCTCAATGAAGCCTTCGATAAACTGGGCAAACACATCGTCAGTTGCCATGCCAAAGATATCGCCTGGGTCGTGGAGAATCAGGTCCACTTTGTCGAAGTCATGCCCACCACCGGCGAGCTAGATTACCGCACCTTCCTGAAACGCCTTGCCGCCCTGCCCCAGGAGCCCCCGCTCATGATTGAGCACCTGGCCAACGAAGCTCAATATCTGGAAGCCGCCTCCCGCATCCGCAAAGTCATGAAGGAAATCCCGGTTTAACCCGAAAAAGTTTAACCCCTAAAAATCAAACCCCAGAAGACAAGAAACAACATGAACTCCCTAAAACTGAATCTCTCCCTGGCTCTCTCTCTTGCCCTGCTGCTCACCCTGGGCTGGGCCGAGCCGCTCCGGGCCTGTTCCTCCATCCTCGTCACCAAAGGCGCCTCCGCCGATGGCTCCTGCATGATCACCTATGCCGTCGATTCTTCCGGCTTCTATTCCTGGCTCGATATCCTCCCGGCCTGCGATGGCTCCATACGCCCGGCCGACCGCAGCGCCTGCATCCCCGATGCTCTACCGACCTGCAAAGTCCTGGGTTTCTATGCCCTCACCCGCGTCAAAGGTTTTCAGGGCATCATGAATGAATATCAGGTCGCCATCACCGAAACCACCTTCGAAGGTCCTTCCGAGCTCCAGAATAAAGTCGGCTCACTGGAATACACCGAGCTCATCACCATCACCCTCCAACAGGCCCGCACCGCTCGCCAGGCCGTCGAGATCATGATTCGCGAAATCGAAGAGCACGGCTATATCGACCTGGGCGAATCCTTCTCCATTTGCGACCCGAATGAAGTCTGGGTCTTTGAAATCATCGGCACCGGCTCCACCGATCCTAAAAAAGACACCGGCTCCGTCTGGGTTGCCCTCAAGGTCCCCGATGGACATATCACCGCGCACGCCAACCAGGCCCGAATCCGCGATTTCCCCCGGAACGACCCCGAGAACTGCCTCTATTCCCCCAACGTCGAATCCTTCGCCATCGAGACCGGCCGCTACGACCCCAAGAGCGGCAAGCCCTTCTCCTTTGAGGCTGCCTATGGCGGTATCGACGACGTCAGCAAGCGCGCCTGCGAAAAACGCGTCTGGAGCTTCTTCCGCCGCGCCGCTCCCTCTCTGAATCTCTCTGATGATTACGCCCAGGGTGTCCCCGGCGCTGAGCTCTACCCCTGGTCCATCGTCCCGGATAAAAAGCTCTCCGCCCGCGATGTCATGGCCCTCACCCGCGACCGCTATGACGGCACCCCCTACGATATGCGCGCCGGTATCGATGCCGGACCCTATGGCAACCCCATGCGCAATCGTCCCCTTACCTGGAAAGTGGATGGCGTCCGCTACGCCTGGGAGCGCCCCATCTCCACGCAGCAAACCTGCTGCACCATCCTCACCCAATCCCGCTCTTGCCTCCCGAATGAAATCGGCGGTCTGACCTGGTTCGGATGGGATGACGCCTATACCTCCTGCTATTTTCCTCTCTACATGGCCATGAGCGAAATCCCCGATTGCTGCCAGACCGGCTCAATCGACCGCTTTGACCCGGATTCAAGCTGGTGGATTTTCAATTTCGTCGCAAACTACGCCTACGGACGCTTTTCCGAAATCTACCCCGACATCCAAAAGGTCCAGCAGGAACTCGAGTCGCACTTCCTCAAGCTCCAGCCCGCTATCGAAAAAACGGCCCTCTCCCTCAGCGGGAGCGACCCCGAGTTGATGCGTGCCTATCTCAACGACTACTCCAATTCGAGCATCCTCAAAGTCCATAACCGCTGGAGTAAACTGGCCGGCGACATGCTCGTGAAGTTCAACGACGGCTACATCCGCTCTCCCTCAGGCCGCTACCCCAGTATCGGCTATCCCGATGCCTGGCTCCGCAAAGTCATTCAGGAAAAAGGCGACCAGTTACGTCTTCCGCCGGAGAAAGAGGAAAGTAAATAGACAGGCCGCCCAGCCTCATAGCTGAAAAAAAGGGGAGCCCCTCCAATCAAGGAAACTCCCCTCTTTTTCTATCTACAATAGACTCCTCTACTCCACTCGCGCGAAAATAGAAGTCTCGAAATTCTGGTAAGCCATGTAGTTGCCCCGGAACCAGAGCAGGCACTCACTCTGCCCATGCTTACGCGGAACATAAGGCCGCAAATTGTCGCTTCTGGAGTATTCGCTCACCGCGCTCCAATACCAGCTCCGGCCTCCATCGGCACTCTCTCCCCGGTAAATCTCCCGGTACGCGCTCCGCGCTCCCGTAATCGGATTAAACTCGCTGCTGATATAGACCCGGCCAGGATGCTCGCAGTCGAACGTAGCACCTCCCACATAGTCGTCTTCTCCTCGATAGAGCTGCGCTCCGGCTCGGGCAATCTCGCTCGAATTCCAGTTCTTGGAACCCTCATCCCAGCGCGCGTAAAAATACCGGATATCTCCGTCGCGGACCTTCACCGTATGCAGCACCACCGGACTCCCGGCTCCGTCATAGGCGATATCCCAAATCCAGGGCCGTCCATCCGTCTTCCCTGATTTTCCGGGATAGACCGAACCAAACTTGTAAACCACCGACCCTGCCTGCGTTGGGATAGCGCTCATCCTCCCCAGCGCTCCCAGAGGCTGCCCGTCGCTCCGGACCACTGACCCGTCCCGTATCGCCAGGTGATAAACCGAGTTATCCACCATCCGCGGGTGCCCGTCCGTATAGAGAATGTCGATCCGGTCCCGCCCGTTGGATGCGAACTTGGTATAAGGCCGGTCCTTGTGAAGGAGAAGGTGAATCGGCTCGAGCCAGCTCTCTCCGTTATCTTCCGAGAGGAGCAATGTCGGGTTCCAGTTCGCTCCCCGGATGAAATTATAAATCCGCCCCGGCTCATTCTTTAACTGAAAGGGATTGTTGTAGCAGACACCTCCGCGGAATTTCTTCGCGCTCCAATCCACCGCGATCTCTTCTCCCCAATCCTCAATGCTCTTGGGCGTCTTCACGAGTGCATAGCGCATGAACATCTTCTGCTGGGTGCCGTGTGTCGAGTAGAATGCGGCCAGTCTCCCATCCTCCATCTCCAGAAAACCGATATTGTCATGGTCGTCACGCTCCCGCCAACTGCTGAGCACGCTCTCAGTCCCCTTGCCCAGCGCCATATCCCAGGCATTCACGCAGACCGCTCCATCACCGCGGACATAGCCCGCATAGAGCACTCCATCGAGCACGATCGCCCGCGGGTCATTGAACCAGGTCCAGGCTCCCGAAGGCGCAACCTCTTTACCCGCCTCACGGCTCTCAGGCTTCAATTCCTGAATCCTTAAATTCCTCCAGCGAATTTCCCGTCCGGTCTCAGCCTCAGAACCGATCCCATGCACCTGCAGCGCAATGAAGCCCGATGAATCCAGCCCGTCTTCCAAGTCCGCCACGCTGACGTCGTTGAGCCACGTCTTGAGATGCGCACCGCGAGCCTCTACGCGCACACGATTCCACTCATTCTGGCGAAACGCCTTTTGCGCCTCAGATTTCTCCTTCAGATCAAAAAGCCATCCCCGCCGGCCCTCGTCATATATCCCGCAGGACCATGCCCGGGCGGAAGGATCGATCTCGATCTGATACCCATGCACACGCCCAGCCGGCACCTTCCACTGCTTCTCGCCCCAACTGTAAGTGTGATCCGCTTCAAAACAGTGGCTCCGTATCTGAACCCCCGAGTTCATCCGGGAATCCACCAAGTATTCATACTCCAGAATAAAATCGCCGTATTCGCGCCCGGTACAAAGGAAACTGTTGCCGCCGGCCTTCAGCTTTGTCGTACCGACCACGCATTCATCCTCCACTTTGAAGGGCGCACTTCCCCCGCGCTGAATCCAACCCTCCAGCGTCTTGCCGTCAAAGAGCCGTGTCCACTCCTCTTCCGCGCAGACTCCGTTGCTCAAGAACATCATGCCCGCCGCCAGAAGCAAATATCTCCACATCCGGTGAATCCATCCTTTTCTCATACGATTTTCCATCTGGAGAAAATTCTAAACTCAATGCACCTTCCGGGCAAGCTTCAAAATCCGAGCAAAATCCCCCTGCCGCACCCCACCGAATGCGCTCCAAAAAGAGATACGAAAACCCTTACACGACCGGATTGCGCCAGGT
>CAZSTC010000106.1:1391-5702 GCA_964609795.1 uncultured Verrucomicrobiota bacterium | reverse complement strand
CTTCAATCTTCCGGAGAATATCCATTTCTTCCTTTTCGGCGATGAAGGGTTCTCCCACTTGCTCCCAGTTGATGCAGTCAGCCGAGCTCCAGAGCTGGTATTCCATTCCCAGAGCCAGATGCATCTTCACTCTTACCTCTGCATTTTGTTCTGATATCCCGATTTCCAGGCTGCTGTTGTTCCTCGGGCTTCCGATTAGCAGGGTAGCCTCTTCGGAATAATTGGAACCGGGATTATCAATCACGATCCCGACGATCGTTCCGTTTTCAACAATGCAATGAGCTTCAAAGCCTGTTCCGGATTCATCCCTAATTCTCACATGGGGCACTCGGGTATATCCCCTGCCTCCATCGATAATAACAAGGCCTGTGATAGCGCCATCGACAACTTGAACCGATGCTGTTGCGCGGCGAGGTTGCGCCAGAGTGAGCGTGGCCGCAGTGCTCGTCGCTTTTCCCAATTCATTAGAAACGACCACGGTGTAATCGCCTAAATCTTCAACACTCACGCTTTCGATCATGTAGCTCGGGTTGATCTCATTCTCAATAGCGACGCCGTTTTTATACCATTGATAGCTGAAGGGTTCGGTTCCGATCGCAATGACACTGAAGGTCACCGCGGCTCCCTCCATTACGGTCTGGCTCAGCGGTTGATCAACAATATCAGGAGCCGTCATCCATTGAGCCGTGGGCCGTCCATCCCAGGGATTTGTCCATCCCGTTGTACCTCCTCTGTAATAGATCGTCACCGGGGCAAAAAACGAATTTTCCGCGGATAATTCCGGTGCATTTCCTTTGAAATAAACGTCTGTCAGATTCGGGCAATACTGGAATGTTCTATCTCCCAGGAATGCGATACTGGAGGGGAGGATGATACTTTCGAGACTCTCGCATCTGCCGAATGAGGCGGAGCCGATCACGCGGACACTCTCCGGGATTTCGATGTACGTCAGGCTGCTGCATCCATCAAATGCCCTCAGACCGATAGAAGTAACACTCTTTGGGATGACTAAATCGGTCAGGCTAGTGCACAGGGAGAATGTCTCAAAACCGATTTCAGAAATCCCGCTGCCTATTTTCAGGCTCTTCAGGCCGGTGCAGGCCTGGAATGCTCTTTCTCCAATAGAAGTGACGCTATCGGGAATATCCAAACTTATTAGACTGCTGCAACCATCAAAAGCCGAGTAACCAATCGAGGTGACGCTCTCAGGGATTTCTATGCCCGGCAGACCGGTACATCCAAGAAATGCAAAAGAACCGATAGATGTGACGCTCTCGGGGATTTCTACATTTGCCAGACTGCTGCACCAGGAAAACGCCTCGTAACTGATTTCAGAAATCCCGCTGCCTATTTTTGCACTTGTCAGGCTGAGGCAATAGGAGAATGCGGCGCGCCCCATCAGAGTGACGCTGTCAGGAATCTCTATGCTTGGCAGACGGGTGCATTTGACGAAGACGCCTTCCCCCATTTCGATGAGACCATTGCCCATGGCTACACTTGTCAGATTGGTGCATCCGTAGAATGCGTAGTTCCCAATGTAGGTAACACTCTCAGGGATGATGACGCTTGCCAGACTGCCACACTCGGAGAACGCAAAAGAAGGAATGGAAGTGACACGGTTGCCTACTTTTATATTTTCCAGAACTTTGCAATTAGCGAACGCGTTTCCTCCTACTTCAGTGACGCCGTCGCCTATCGTTATCGTTTTCAGGCTGCTGCAATTGGCGAAAGCATTCCCCCCGATTGCGGTAACATTATCGCCGATGGTTACGCTCGTCAGACTGTTGCACCCGTAGAATGCGCGTTGCACGATCGTGGTCACTGAATAGTCGATCTCCTCATTAACGACCGAGGCGGGAATCACGATATCACCGGATATCTCTGTGGATTCGGGCGAGACAGAAACGCTCCCCGTTTTAGTGTCCGGCTCTTCGGTTTGGATGGTGTAGGTAAGCCCCCCAACCGTGAATATGCCGCCAATTTCAGCCTGCACTTTCGGCAAAATCAGAATCGACGCCAGAAGGGTGAATGACGTGATGAAGCGCGACACGTAGCCTGAAGAGAAGATACTTTCTGTTTTCATAAATTAGTGTCTACAAATTTTCTCTGACACGAGAGTGTAAAAAACCTTCCCCAAGGATAAGTTTATTTATTTCCTTGTAAAGGGAAAATTTCGACACTGCGGCCGGAATCACGAATGCGCTTCGCAATAAATGATGCGCCGATTCCGGCCGGTTGGCCCTTTTTTCAAGCGTTCATGTCGATTTGCAGATACTTCTCGAGGACCGCTTTCAGTTTTTTCGTTTCTATCGGTTTAGTGATGTAATCATCAATGCCCGCCTGCAGAGAGCTTTCCATCTCCTCGGGCTGGGCTTCGGCACTCAGAGCGATAATGGGCACCCGCTTGCCGGAATCCCGCTCCAGCTCGCGAATCTTCTGTGTCGCTTCTCTTCCGTCCATTTCGGGCATCTGCAAATCCATCAGAATCAGGTCAGGACGGAACTCCTTGTATTTATGGATGGCGGCCATGCCAGTTCCGGCTTCATGAATCACCGAGCCCGGGAAGAACCTCGTGAGCAGTACCTTTACCAGCGTCATATTCAGATGAACATCTTCGGCTACCAGGATCACCGGGCCGGCCGTGGGATTCTTCGTTGCCGCATCAGCCTCCGGTTTTTGCCCGGTCTCCGGGGCACTGGTCGCTGATTCTCCCTTCTTCGGTTCGTAGGCAGAAGCGAAGCAGGCAAAGAGCTGTTCCTGTTTCACAGGCTTGGCGATGCAGAAGCGAACGCCCAGATCATGGCATTTCTCATGGATATCCGGATCGTCGGAAGAGGAGTAGAGGAGGATCATCGGCAGTTTCTCCGGCGTCAGTTTCATCGTTTCCTGGATACGTTGGATGGTTTCCAGCCCGTCGATCTCGGGCATATTGTAGTCGCAGATGATGATGTCGAAAGGCTTGGATTTATTAAGAATATCCAATGCGCTCAATCCGTCGGCGCAGGACTCGCAGTCAATATCCCAACTCCCCAGCATACGCTCCAGGATCAGCCGGTTGTTGGCGTTATCGTCGATGACCAGAGCCCGTTTGATATGGGAAATGACTTCATGGCTGCGCATCTCACCGGTTGCAGTATCCGCGCAGAGCTCAAAGAAGAAGGTGGCGCCTTTGCCCTCGATGCTTTCAATTTGAATCTTGCTGCCCATTTGCACCACGATCATATCGGATATGGTCAGCCCCAGACCGGTGCCGCCGAATTTGCGCGTGGTGGAGGAGTCGGCCTGGGAAAAGGCTTTGAAGAGCTTCTTTTGCTGCTCCCTGCTGATGCCGATGCCCGTATCCCGGACCGAGATTGAGAAAACTCCCCGGCTATTTTCCAGAGGCTTGTAGCGCACTTTGAGCTCCACTTCGCCTTGTGATGTGAATTTGACGGCATTGCCCAGCAGGTTGACAAGGACCTGGTTCAGGCGGACTGGATCGACCATCGCGAACCGGGGCATATTGACATCCAGGTTGAGCAGAATTTCGAGTTTTTTCTTTTCCGCGTTGAATTTGACGATGTCCACGCTTTGCTCAAAGAGCTGGAACATATCGGTCATGATATATTCGAGCGTCATCATCCCGGCTTCGATCTTTGAAAAATCGAGGATGTCCGAGATAATATTGAGCAGGGAGTGCGCCGAGACGCTGGCGTTTTCCACATACAACCGCTGGTCGTGCGTAAGCTGTGTGTTCCTGAGCAGGTCAGTGAAGCCGATCACGCCGTTGAGCGGAGTACGGATTTCGTGGCTCATATTGGCCAGAAATACCGACTTGGCTTTTGTTGCAGCTTCAGCCTGGGTTTTGGCGGCTTTGATCGCCTCCTCAGCCATTTTCTGCAAGGTAATATCGCTATGAGAACCCGCCATGCGGAAAGGTCTGTTCTTTTCGTCGCGAATGGCAGCCCCTTTGGCAAGAATCCACCGCAGAGAGCCATCCTTATGCATCATGCGGAACTGGATGGCATATTCATTTGCCTCACCTTTGAAATAGCGCTGTAAATGTTCATTCACCTTCTCAAGGTCCTCTTCATAAACAAGGCGGATGAAAGTATTATGATGGTTTTCAAGCTCATTGTCCTCATAGCCGAGAATCTGTTTCCATTTCGGGGACAGATAGAGTTCGTTGGTCGTGATATCCCAGTCCCAGATGCCGTCGTTGGAACCATTTACGGCAAGCGTAAATCGCTCATTTGCTTTGAACAGCGCTTCATTCATCTGCTTGCGCTCGGTGATATCCTGATGGGTGCCGAGCATCAGCAGCGGTTTGCC
>CAZSTC010000106.1:0-1291 GCA_964609795.1 uncultured Verrucomicrobiota bacterium | reverse complement strand
GCTTGCGCTCGGTGATATCCTGATGGGTGCCGAGCATCAGCAGCGGTTTGCCGTCCTGTGTCCATGAGACGACCCTGCCACGGTCCTGGATCCAGACCCATTCACCGTTCTTGTGCAGCATCCGTGCCTCCACATCGTGGTAGGGCAGTTCGCCTCGAAAATGTTTTTCGATCTTTTCTTTGGCCTGGTTCAGGTCATCGGGGTGGCAATATTTCTTCCAGGTTTTCGCAGATATCGGGCTGATCTCCTCAAGCGTGTAACCGATGATATCCGCCCAGCGCTCATTGATAACTAACTCCCCAGTCTGGATATTCCACTCCCAGGTTCCGACGTGCGTAGCTTCGATGATACCGGCAAGCCGCGTCCGCTCCGATTCGAGTTCCTCCTCCATCAGCCGGCGCTCGGTAATGTCGGTGTAGGAGCCTCGATATCCGCGCAGTGTTCCGTCGGGGTTCAACAAGGGGATTCCATTGGTGGAGAGCCAACGTATTTCGCCGCTCTTGCATTGGGCCAGTCGGGCCACATCACGGAAATGCTCCTTTCGGTGAAACATGCCGAATGCCAATTCTTTAATTTCTTCCTGTTCCCCTTTTGGATGCAGGTCGTAGAAGTGCATCTTGCCGATAATTTCTTCTGGAACGTAGCCTAAAATTTCTTTAACGACGGGACTGATAAAAGTGTAGAGACCCTCGGAGTCGAATTCCCATGTAATCGTCCTGCTTTGCTCTGCAAGTTGTTTGAATCGCTCTTCGCTCTCCCGCAACTCCTCCCGCTGCCGATATTCCTCGGTTACGTCGCGGAAAACCAGCACCGCGCCGCTGACCGTGCCGGAGCTGTCCTTGATGGGGGCGCAACTGTCGGCAATCTGGTGTTCCGTACCGTCTTTGGCAATGAGTGCCGTGTGATTGGCCAGGTCGACATTCACCCCATCGGCAATGGCGCGAAAGACCGGGATTTCCGCCGTCTCTCGGCTCTGGGCGTTGACAATGCGGAATACCTCCCGGATCGATACTCCGGCCGCCTCGGCATTGCTCCAGCCGGTCAACACTTCTGCCGCCGCGTTGAGGCTTACGACTGCCCCGGTCGTGTCGCAGGCGATCACCCCGTCACCGATGGAACGAAGCGTCGCCGCGAGATGTTCCCGACTCTCACGCAACCTTGCCTCTTGGGCGCGGATGCCTGCGTCGGTGTGGCGCAGCACTACGTAGCTCAATCCCAGGAGCGCCGCCAGAATAACCGCGGACACGATGCCTCCCAAAGTGATATCACGTTTGAACGATGCCCTCAGGTT
>CAZSTC010000105.1:0-6004 GCA_964609795.1 uncultured Verrucomicrobiota bacterium | reverse complement strand
CTGGGCAAATGGATCTGGCATCAATTCGGCGGTGATCTCTATGATGCAAATCAGGAAGTCCCCGGCTGGAATACTCCTGAGCTCGATGACAGTTCCTGGAAAGCGGCCACGGTTTATGAACCCAAGAACATGCACGTTACGGCCGAAAAACTGGAAGGCAATGTTCTCATGGAGCCTGCTCTCCATGCTGTCAGTGTAGAGCGCCTGGATGACGGCGTCGTCAAGGTCGATATGGGCAAGAATTTCAGCGGCTGGACGCAAATCCCGCTCAAGGCCGCCCCCGGCACCAAAATCAAGATGACCTGGACCGAAAGACCCGATCAGCGCGTCAGTTTCGGTATGTGCTCGGCCTACGTTATGGGCCCGACAGGCGAGGGGACCTTTACCCATCATTTCAATTACAATTCCGGCCGTTGGATCTATATCACCGGCGTGGATGAACTGCCTGATCCGGAAAAAATCGTCGGTCAAGTCGTCACGACCGGTTACGAACGCGTCGGTGAATTCAACAGCGATCACGAACTCTTCAACCGCATTTACGACACGGCCCTCTGGACCTTTGACAGTCTGGCCCTGGGCGGTTTCGTCGTCGATTGTCCGCAGCGCGAACGCCTCGGCTATGGCGGCGATGGCAACGCGACGATCAATATGGCCATCGGCAACCATGACCTGGCGGCCTTCTACAACAAGTGGGCTGATGACTGGCGCAGTATCCAGACCGAAGACGGACGCCTGCTCCACACCGCTCCCACCTATATCGGCGGCGGCGGTCCCACCTGGAGCGGTTTCATTATCTGTATGCCCTGGGAAATTTATCTCCAGTACGGAGACCAGCGCATCCTGAGCGATTGCTATCCGCACATGAAGAAATGGCTCGGCTTCCTCGAGGCCAACTCCAAGGATAATCTCATTGTCCCCTGGGGTGAATTCTGGGATAAGTTGGGCGATTGGCTTCCTCCCGGAACGACCGGCGGCGGCACTCAGGAAGAAAATCAGTGCCTCAATGATTGTTATTGGGTCTACATTCTGAATTTGACCGCCACGATTGGTGATATTCTGGGCCATCCCGAAGAGGCTAAGGCCTACCGAGCCCGTGCCGAAGAGGTCCGCAAAGCGGCCAATGCAAAGTGGTTCGATCCGGCTAAAGGTACCTACATGAGCGGCCGCCAGGCCTATCAGGCCATGGCTCTTCTGGCTGGGGTTCCTGATAAAGATAAAGAAGCCGCCGTCTGGCAGCATCTGGAAAACGATATTATCGCCAAAGGTCATATCGATGCGGGCATCACCGGCGGAGCGTTCCTCTTCCGGACCCTCATGTATGCTGGCCGTAATGACCTCATCTACCCGATGGTTGCAGCCACCGATTATCCGGGCTGGGGCGATATGATCCTCAACCGCGGTGCCACTACCCTGATTGAGAATTGGGACGAATCCGAAGGTCACACCCGCCTGCACAGCTCCTATCTCTATGTTGGTAACTGGTTCATCGAAGGACTGGGCGGCATCAAGAGCCTAAAATATCCCGGCGGCAACGGCTTCCAGGGCTTTGTGATTGAACCGGGCTATGTTCCGGGTAAAGAGCTGAGCCGCGTGGAGAGCTCCTACAAATCCCTCCAGGGTAAAATCGAGAGTAACTGGGAAGTCGTCGATGGCGTAATGACTGCCACCGTCACCGTTCCTCCCAATTGCTCGGCGCTCATGAAGTTCCCGGCGCCCATTGCTCAGGTAACTGAGAAGGGCAAACCGCTCAACAAGGTCAAAGGCGTGGTCATTCTCCACAAGGGCCTCCTGGTTCCGAAGTGCAATCAGGAGTTCTCGGATAAATGCGCCGTTCTGGAGTCCGGAACCTATACCTTCAAGATCAATCTTGAATAGATAACGACATCAACTCTCAGTCTTCGGGCTGAGGCTTGAACACAAAACAGGAGGCCATCCTTTCGGGGTGACCTCCTGTTTGCTTTCCGGAGAAACTCGCTCTCCCTATTGCGTAGGAGAAGCTTCTTTTCCTTGCGGGATTCCTACCCGGAGATAATCCACGTCCACAAAGCCTCCGGGCGTCTTCGTTGCGAAGTTGAAAATCGCGAATCGGTATCCCATAAAATGGGGAATGGTGTAGCTCATTTCCGCGGGCTTTCCGATCGACTTCCACTCCTTGCCATCGGGACTATAGAAAAAGGTTGCCCGGTTGGGACGGGATTGAAAGTCGCACTCGACCTTGAGAAAGGCCGTTTCCTCTGTGCAGGACAGGCTCTCCACTTCCACCGGTTTCCCGGATTCGTGTCGGAGCATGACGTATTGGCTTCCATCAGCCGTCTTTTTCACCCCCACATAGGAGTAGAATTTCTGGAAGGCGCAGAGCCCGGCGATGTCTCCCTCTTTCATGTTCCGCGTATCCAGCGAAATCGTCGCGCAGGATTGGGGACCAAACGTCCTCTGTGTAAGCGTATTGCGGGCGGAGAGAATATCGGCATCGGTTCTGGAAGTGGTCAGGCGCATCCAGCCCGGCCGTGCATCGAGCGACCAGGTGCTGTTCTCGGGTGCGTGATTCCATTGCCATTGCAGGGGCAGGGGAGCCTCACCCTCTTTGCGCTCGAATTCATCCGAAGCGACGCAGCTCGGGATGGGATCCCGTTTCACATCGATCTCCAGCGGAGGCAATTCCTTGCCCTCTTTCCCCAGAATGGGCCAGCCTTCTTTCCATTCCACCGGGACCAGGTAAGGGATGCGGCCCACGGCTCCGCGGTCACCGAAAAGCAGGGCGTACCACTTCCCCTCAGGCGTATCGACGAGTCCTCCCTGAGCAATGCCTTCGCAGGTAAAGGCGACCTTTCCCTCGTAGGGCCCCAGTAGATTATCAGAGCGAAAAACGGTTTGGGTCCGCATGTCCCCGGGCGGCCAGGTGATATTGAAGAGATAGTATTTGCCGTCGATTTTCCGGAAATGAGAGCCCTCGGCCGGCAGCCCGGTTCTTTTGCCCGTCACTGCCGAAACATTCGGGACCAGCACCTGGTCGATTCCGCCTTCTTTGACTCCCGAGAGATCGGCTTTCAATTCTCTGATGCGAATATCGTTGCTGCCGTAAATCATGAAGACTCTGCCATCCTCTTCGAAATGAAGCGAGTGATCATGCATCATCGGGCGAAAAGAGAATTCCTGCCAGGGGCCCTTTTCGATATTCTCGGTTTTAAAGATATAGGTTTTCCCCGTGGTCTGTGCAAAGGTGCTGACGTAGTAAGAACCCTTGTGAAAACGCAGACTGCTGGCCCAGGAGCCGCTGCCGTAAGCGCTCTTGCCATTGCGCAGCCAGAGTGCGTCCTGTTCTCCCAGGACGTCATAGGCGTAAGAAGCCATCTCCCAGTTAATCAAATCCTTGGATTTCATAATGGGGAGTCCCGGACTGAGGTGCATGGTCGTGCTGCTCATGTAATAGGTGTCGCCCGTGCGGATAACGGCCACATCGGGAACATCGGCCCAGATCACGGGGTTATTGGGCGTGTCGGCCGTTGCGCTCAGGCCGCTGCAGAGGAGAAAACTCCCGCAAAAAATCCCGGCAAGTCTTTTCATCGTTTTCATCTGTTACCTCTTATTCAATATTTATCTTAAAGACGAGAGGACTCTACCCCGAATACGATTGGAATTGAAAGAAGTTTTTTGCCCGATGGCAGATGCAAAAAGGGCCGGAATTCCTTCCGCCCCTCAAGAATGTTTTTGAAAGATCTATAAAATCTTAAAGGATAACCATCCCGGCTTTCTCACATTTATCGAGCATATCGTCGGGCCAGATGGAGACCTGAACCTCTCCGATATGCGCTTTCTGGAGCAGGAGCATACAGAGACGAGATTGGCCGATGCCTCCGCCGATGGTTAGAGGTAGCTGCCCGTTGGCGATCTGCTGATGGTATTGATATTTCATCCGATCGGTCGTGCCCGATTTTTCCAACTGGCTCTTCAGCGAAGCTGCATCTACACGGATGCCCATGGAAGAAACCTCGAAAGCATCTTCCAGAACATCATTCCAGTAAACCAGGTCGCCGTTCAGAGCCCAGTCATCATAATCCGGAGCACGTCCGTCGTGGCGGACACCGCTCTTGAGATTGTCGCCGATTTGCGTGATAAAAATAGTCCGGTGTTCCCGGGCGCAGGCTCTCTCCCTCTCTTTGGGGGATAGACCGGGATATTGGTCCTCGAGCTCCTGCGAACTAATGAAAAAAACCTCTTCTTTCAAAGAGGTCGGTAGAGAGGGGAAGGTGGCTTTGATCTGCGATAGAGTTTTGCAGATACTGGAGGAGATTTTTCTCACCGTTTCATAAAGGAAGTTCATCGTGCGATCGTGGGAATTGATGACCCGCTCCCAGTCCCATTGATCAACATAGATCGAGTGAAGGTTGTCGACTTCCTCATCCCTGCGAATGGCGTTCATATCAGTGTATAGCCCTTCACCCTCAGAGAATCCATAAACTTTGAGCGCCATCCGCTTCCATTTTGCCAGCGAATGAACGATCACAGCGCTTGAGCCATCGAACTTGACATCGAAAGAGACAGGCCTCTCCACTCCGTTCAGGTCATCATTGAGACCACTATTCGTGCGCACAAAAAGTGGAGCGGAAATGCGCTCCAGATTCAATGCTTTGGCCAGTTGGGTCTCGAAGGTGTCCTTAATGAGCTTGATGGCTCTTTCGGTTTCCCTCAACGTCATGTCGGATTGATAGGTACCTACCGTTTTTAGTTTACTCATGCTTTTTATCCATCTGCAATTCAATCTGTTTTTATGAACCGCCGGCCGTAGCACCAGGCCTCATGGCCGGGGAGTCTGTATTCTGCCCAAATACCCTCCGGCGGGAGAATAGCTCACACAGGGCTACTCTGTCACGCCCGGATATGTTTTTCTCTCACTTTCGGTGCGCATATTTTTGAGGCAACAGGAACACGGATGAACACCGATGGACACGGATTTATGAAGTGATTTCTGTAAAGATAAAGGTATTCGCTGAAGTGTTTGCCGCTTTAAACCGATTTTGCGGAGCTTATTTTTCACCGCCCGTTAAAACACCCAACCAAAAACATCCGTGTTTATCTGTGTCTATCTGTGGTTCTCGGCTCCTCTCTATTTGTGTCTCTTCGTGTTCATTCGTGGTGAGAAAAAGAGCCGAAAACAGTGTTACGTCTTCGGCTCTGTTTGTTCTAGTTGCTAACTCAAGGTCAGTTTAGATTTCCTGCAATTTGAAGAATTTTCCGGATTTCTCAGCTTGGAACAGGATATCTATTTCTTCCTCCTCGGCGGTGAAGGGTTCACCTACTTGTTCCCAGTTGATGCAGTCAGTTGAACTCCAGAGCTGATATGTCATCCCCAGAGCCAGATGCGTCTTTACCTTCACTTCCCCATTTTGTTTGAATACGCCGATTCCCAGACTGCTGTTGTTCACCGGGCCGCCGATCAGGAGGGTGGCCTCATTCGAATAACCGGAACCGGGATTATCAATTACGATCTCGACGATCACTCCATTTTCAATAATGCAGTGAGCTTCAAAACCGTTTCCTGTTCCACCCCTGATTCTCATCTTGGGGGCTCTCGTATATCCCCAGCCTCCATCGGTAAGGGTCACGCCCACAACGGCGCCATCCACAATTTGAAGCGTCGCGGTCGCACGGTAAGGTTGTTTCAGAGTGAGTGCGGCATTCGCACTGAGTGCCAATGAGATTTGGTCAGAAATAAGGACCGAATAGTTTCCTAAATCTTCAGCAGTTACACTTTCTATCGTGTAGCTTGCATCCACAGCACCTTCGATGGCGGCACCATCTTTATACCATTGATAGCTCAGGGATTCCACTCCCACTGCGGTGACGCTGAAAGTAACCGTATCGCCCTCCATTACGGATTGGCTCTGAGGCTGCACCGCAATCACCGGAGACTCCCACAAAGCGGTTGGACATCCATCCCAGGGATTGGTCCACCCCGTAGTCCCGGCTTTGTAATAGATAGTCGCAGGATTGTAAAAAGCATTGG
>CAZSTC010000104.1:0-6568 GCA_964609795.1 uncultured Verrucomicrobiota bacterium | reverse complement strand
TGCCTTCATAGACGGCAGCGCCCAGGTTTTCAGTAAGAGTAGCCAGGGCAGCGTAAGAGGGTTTAGCTGAATAATCATGGCGCATGAGCCCCCAATCTTTTCTGCCCGAATCCTCGTTGTACGGGCATAAGACGAAGAAGAAATTGCGGTCTACCCCCATGGATTGAAGATAGATCATACTTTTAGGGAGGTATTCAGCCACGAGGAGTTCCTGATCCGGATCATGAGCTTTGAGACCGGGCATGTAGCTATCCAGACGACCGTTACCCTCGGCACGGCTTCCATTCTCAGTATACCAGAGGGGGAGTCCCTCGATCCGATGTCTTTTCATGAAAGTCCTGACATTTTGTATGATTTTCGGGAAATCATGGAGCGGGTTGTAGGTGTGGACCGCGAAGATATCCATATAATTGCCCAAGTCATTTTCCATAAGGATTCCGGTATAGGCGGGGAGAGGCGAGATGGCGATTCCACCCAGGACAACAGGGATATCAGGGTCGGACGCCTTGAAGCCCAGGTAGGCGGCTTTCATAGCGGAGGCAAAATCCCAGGCACCTTCGGAAGTGAAAGAGATATCGGGCTCATTCCAGAACTCCCAGGCGGTCATCCGGCCCTGAAAAGTTTGGGCGAGTTGGCTGGCGAAGCGATAGTTGGCCAGGAGGTCTCCGGGGAGATGGCTCGTATTGCTTTTGGCCCAGTTGGGAGCATCATGGTACATGCCCAAGATCTGCACGCCGCGTTCATGAAGGAGCCGTGCGTTCAGTTCGTAATTGCCCCAACGGTATTGAAGCGGCTCTGGCTCAACATCGGCCCAGCTGAGTCGTTCGCGGATAATCTCCAGACCGGCTCTCCGGGCCGCTTCCGAGACGACCTCAAAGCCAGGGGCGGGAAAGCGTGCGTTATCAGGTTTAGGCCTGGCCAGCCAGCTTTGTGCCGTATCCAGGGAGAAGTAGGTATCCGGATTGCGTGTGCGCGTGGCCGGATCGGCGACAACCGTGAAGCTGCTTGATCCTTCAAAAGTATTCTTTTCCCCTGAGAGAAAGAGCTGATAGTAGCCGGTGGAAAGGGCTTCGAGCTCCAGAGTGGGCGAGTCGCCTTCGGGCCAATTACCCTTCTTCAGGGTTTTGCCGTGCCAGTCTTTGAGCTCCCATTGGAGAGGGAGGAGGCCTGGCTCTTTGAGGGTGAAGAGGAGCGGTTCCTTGAGGGTAAAGACCGTAGCCGGGGCCTTTGCCTGAATGAGCGCGGCGGTTTGATGCGGTACGGCTTCGGCAGCCCACGAGGAACCTGACGCCAGAAAGAGGCTCGATATCAGAGCGAGACTAAGAGATAACGTTTTCATAATGAGAACAGAGTTGGCAGCGTTTTTTAAGGAAACCAATCATTCACCGCTATTGAGCGGAATATCAATAAAACTTCTTGGCAGGGAGTATTTCTCTCCCGGTATGTTATTCACTGAGAGGGGTAATTTTCAGCGCGAGTGAAATATCATTGAAGTGCACCTCTTTGGGAAGTTCCACTCGCAAACCTTCGTCGGTGCGTGTGAATGTCAGGGGAGTGTCATAACCCAAAAGTTCCACGCTTTTGACTTCCTGCGGATAGAGCTCACTGCCCTTGGCTAACGAGCGAACAAGGACCGTGTTATTCCCTTCCTTAGGCCATGCCATGACGTGCGCATAAAGCAGATCGTCCTTCACCACAAAACGGATGTCCTCTGAAGTGGACGATCTATAATCGCTTTCGTTGAAGCCCAATCCATGAAGCGGTCGGCTATTGGCGAACGACGGGCCTTCGCCAGGAACCCTCCAGGGACGAGTGCCGAATAAACCTTCGCCATTTATTTCCATCCATGCCGCTATCTCATTGAGAATCTTTTCTTCCTTTTCATCAAAGGTCCCGTCACCTCTAAGCGGGACACTCAGAAGCAGGTTGCCGTTTTTGCTGACTATGTCTGTCAATAATCTCACCACGTTAGCCGCCGACTTATAGTGGCCTCGTTCGTAGATTCCACGATCGTAATGCCACGAGCCAAGGCAGGTGCAGGTTTGCCACGGCTTATCCTGTATATTGGGAGGGACACCCCTTTCTACGTCCCAAACAAGACAGTCTTTTTCATCCGGCGCCAATTCTTTTGCCGTAATCACGGCTTCATTTCTGCCTTGATGCTCCCGGGTGCTCTTGTTGTAAAGATGAGCGGCAATCTTCAGCCCGACATCGCTGATCGGCCATAATGGGAATGAAACGTCGTCATAATAGACGAAGTCCGGGCTATACTTGTCGATTAAATCCAAGTTGCGGTTCAAGAAAGCCTGCCGATATGCCTCATCAGGCAATGAAGCTCCTTCACGCCAGCGCCAATGCTTATGCACGGCACCGTTATCGGTTAGGCTGTATCTGCCAAGGTCATGATTCTGGGCGTAGAGTTCCTGCGGATCGTATCCTTCCCACCACTGACCTTTTCCGTCGGCCTTTGTCAATTTGCCGTCGTAAGGTATGCCCTTTTTAGCACCTTCTTTATCGGAGCGTTGCGCAGGTTCATACCAGGTCCATGCGTGTGAGGCATGGATACTTACGCCAAAACGCAAGCCGTTGGCATCGGCTGCTTTTTTCCATCCGGCAAGAAGATCTTTTTTGGGCCCCATGTTCACCGAATTCCAGCTATGGTATTTGCTGTCCCACAGGTCGAAGTTGTCATGATGATTTGCCAGGGCTACAAAATACTTTGCTCCCACATGCTTGTAGACTTCCATCAATTTCTCGGGATCCCATTTTTCCGCTTTCCATTCATGGATGACGTCTTTGAATCCGAACTCAGAGGGATGACCATATTTCTTCAGATGGGAATTATAGACACGGCTTCCTTCAAAATACATTTCACGGGCATACCAGTCGCCCTCTTCGGGTTGACATTGGGGGCCCCAGTGCGCCCATATTCCAAACTTGGCATCTCGAAACCAATCAGGCGCCTGGTCGTACTGGGAAAGTGAATCCCATGTAGGTTTAAAATTATCTTCCATCACCATCACCTTTTCATGCGGAGAAGTACAGCATGAACACAGGAGAAAAATGGGAACAACCCATAACATGTTTTTCAATGACTTCATAATATCATTACTTAATAGAATCAGTCGTTACACATCACCTTCGGGCCAGTTGCCCTGTTCAGAGTTTTACCGCTCCAGTCTTTGAGCCCCAATTGACGGGGACATTGTAGCGGAATATCAAAAAAAAGGTCAAGCAGGGTTTTACCTTGCAGACCTTTATGCTCCCATTGGAGCGGAAGGAAATCAGGATATTCGAGACGAAGACCGTTGCCGTGGTTCGGCGGTATATCAGGAAACTAATTTTGCGGCTTGTTGGCCAATCTGTTCGGTCTCGTTCAACTTACCGGAGACGTGGGCGCTCTTGGGCGGCTGAACTCGAAAAGAGACGACATCCATGTGGAGAGTGTGGCCTGCAATCCGGGCATGTGCCGCCACAGGACTCTGGCAGCCGCCTCCCAACGCACGCAGGAATTCCCGCTCGGCAGCAACACAAAGGGCGGTGCCGGGATGGGAGATTGTGCGGCATATCTGATTTATCAGCTCGTCTTCCTTCCGGATTTCAATACCGATAGCCCCCTGACCCACGCAGGTGAGCATTTCTTCCGGACTCAACCTTGAGCCGAGGATTCCATCCAGCGGGACGTTGCTGTATTTAGGCGGAGCGGTGAAATGTCCGTCCGTGAAGAGGTGAAACTCCAAGCGTTCCAGACCGGCTGCTGCCAGAATGGTCGCATCGATCTGCGGATTATTGCGGAGTTTTTCAATGCGGGTACCGACATTGCCGCGGATGGGTACAATTTGGATATCGCTTCTCAGGTGAAGGATCTGCTGTTGGCGACGAGTGCTGCTGGTCGCCACTACGGCGCCCTGAGGCAGGTCTGAAATTTTTAGATTTTTTTGAAAGCCACGATAGCCCGGGGCTCCGGGAGTCCAGTCTTTGCACTGAGCTTGGAGTGATGCCGCCAGCTCCGGAGAGCGATAGATCAGGACGTCGCGTACATCGGCTCGGCGCAGGACTCCGCCCAAAGTCAGACCCTCGGGAAGCTCCGTCGGCAAGTCCTTGAGCGAGTGAACAGCCATATCTGCTGAGCTCTCCAGAAGGGCCTCTTCCAGCTCTTTAGTGAAGAGTCCCTTGGTGGTTGGGGATGGAGAAGCCGTTGAATGTGCGTCCGAGTGAGAGAGCGACGCGGTCTGGAGTTTATCGCCCGAGGTCTTGATGATACGGATTTCGTAACTGTGATCCGGAAAGTAATGAGCGCAGGTATTGAGAACACGTTGTGTCTGGGCCAGCGCCAGCGGGCTGCCGCGTGTGGCCAGCACAATTTTCCGGGAAGATGTTGAATCACTTGGCATAATCAGTGTGGGATGTAGGGCTTATCTCCGAATTGGAAAGCGGTTGTAAATTATTTCGATACTCGAGGTCTTTCCTCATGGCGTCGAGGAATTCTTCGACCCGTTTATCGATAAGCTCCTGGCATAAAAGAATCTGTTTTTCGCGCAAAAGCCTCGATTCGTCAGCGATGGCCTGCAGGTCGTCGATGTTATAGAGATAGACATTTTCCAGGGCATCGATGGCCGGGTCGATATCTCTGGGGACGGCGATATCAACCAGGAGCAAGGGGTGACTGCTTCTGCCTTTCATGTATTCCTCAATGAGAGGCCGAGTCAGAACATAGCCCGGGGCGGAGGTGCTGGAAATAATGATATCGGCATTGGGAGAGGCTTCCGGCCAGCGGGAAAACTCAACCGCCATCCCGCCGAGTTTTTCGGCCAGGGCCTGTGAGCGCTCCCAGGTGCGATTGGTGATACTGAGCCGGCTGGCGCCCCGAGAGAGGATTGCCTTAGCCGTTTTCTCGGAAGTATCCCCGGCGCCGATGACTAAAATGTGGCAATCATCCAGTCCGCTGAATATCTTCCCGGCCAGTTCCACGGCGACATTGGCCACGGAGATATGACCTTTCTGGATATCTGTCTGGGAGCGGATGAACTTAGCAGTGCGAAAAGCGACTTGAAAGGCTTTATTGAGGTGTCGTCCCGAGTAACATTTTTTCAATGCCAGATCGTAGGCATCTTTGACCTGTCCCAGAATTTCGGTTTCGCCCAGGGCCATGGAGTCGAGCCCCGAAACGACCCTGAAAAGATGGGTCAGGGCATCTTTATCGGTGTAGAAATAAAAACTCTCGGAAAGCCGGCTGTCATAATCAATGGAGCGAGCCTGTGCAAGAAATTCGAGGAGACCGTTGCACTGGGTTTGGTTCAACTGGTCGCCAGCAATATAGAGCTCCACCCGGTTACAGGTCGAAAGAAGGATAGCTTCCTGAGCCAGCTCTTGCCCGATGAGCTCCCGGATTGTTTCGCAGGCCGACTGGGTATCAAAGGCGAAACGCTCACGAACCTGGACCGGTGCCGTCTTATGGTTTAATCCCAAGAGAGCGATCATGGACTGGTCTCCTCCGTGGCATTGATAGTTGGAGAGGTGAGTGAGGTTTGCCCTCTCTGGCGATGAGTGGAAGAAAGCGCAGAAGTGGGCCAAAAAGTGAAAAAGATGAACAGAAATCCGCAAATGATACACCAGGCCAGAATCCGATCCCGAAACAAGCTCATGCGGCAGAATATCCAAAGAGTGATGAAATAGGCCCAGAGTGCCAGAGCCCAGAGGATTTTGAAGTCAGAGCCGATCCAGGTGCCGGTGAATTCATGATGACCCCTGATTCCATACCAGAGCCCCACGGAGAGGAAGAGAACTCCGGTCAGGATCATATTTACGGCCAGTTGTTTGATTTGCTGGACAGGGGGAAGAATGCTTGTCAGGGCACGTCTTTTCTTCAGCTTCAGGTCGCGCTGCTGGATGAGATACATGAGAGAAGTGGCTGCGGCAATTCCCCAGGCTCCATAGGCCAAAAAAGAAAAAGTGGCATGGAGGCTGATCCATTCGGGAAGAGGCGCGGCAGGCGGTCTGTCAAAAGAGGGGATCAGCGCCACGGCTCCCAGGAGAAAGAGCAGAGGGGAGAGGAAAGCCGTCAAAAATCGGAGTTTGGGTACAAAGAGTGCAAAGAGAGAAGCCAGGGAGAGCGTCCAGCCGATAAACATTCCCGCCTCATAGAGGTTCCGAATCGGACAGGAATCAAGCGAGAATCCGCGTAAGAAGATGGAAAAGGTATGGGCGATAAAAGCAAGAACCGGGAAAACTCCCCAGGGGAAAACTTTTTCCCGAAATCCGCTCTTCCAGAGTCGCACAGAATAGAATGCGGTGACTCCGTAGAGAAGGACTGCGGCGATAAAATTAATTTTATCCGGACTCATCTCAATCGTTAGAACAGACCCCACTAGCCGATTACCCGGTTTGCTCTCCTGATCGCGTAAAGCCCCAGGAACTGGAACAGGAAATTGGGTATCCAAAAAAGGATCCAAAGATTCAGCGCTGGATCGCTTGTTTCCACCAGGGCATCGCCCAGGATGAAAAAGCTATAGTATACCAAAAGCACGATTAAAGCCAGCCCCAGGCTGATATTGGTTTCTCTGCGCTG
>CAZSTC010000103.1:0-6642 GCA_964609795.1 uncultured Verrucomicrobiota bacterium | reverse complement strand
CACTGGCTTGGATTATGTATACGAATGATAACCAGGAAAACATCATGCCTAACTGCCAGGGAGGTTATGATCAGGCTGAAATCAATGCAGGCAATAAGAGCTGGATTACCGGTTGGCTTGGCTGGAACCAGGGCGGCAGCGATGCCGGAGATGGCGGTAGAGATAATACCAATATCCTGTACTTGGTGGATACGCGCTATGCGCAAATGGGAACTTACCTGAGCAAGGCGGCCAAGACCTTCAAATGCCCTTCCGATAACTTTGCCAGCCCGTCGGGCCCCAAGGGAGTGATCGGCCAGCAGCGCGTCCGCACTGTCGCCATGAACGCGTTTATGAACGTGGACGGCACCGGCGGAACCGCTTACAACAACCTGAAGGTTTACAAGAAAGTCTCGGATATGAATCGCCTCAAACCGACCGGCGCTTGGGTGTTGGTTGATGAACACCCCGACAGCGTCAATGACGGTACGCTCTTCCCGGAAGCTTCGGCCGTGCAGGAAGGCGGAATGTGGGTCGTTAAAGGCAGCACCAGAGCTAACTGGCGCGATTATCCCTCTTCGCTGCATAACGGCGCTTGTGGTTTCTCCTATGCCGATGGGCACAGCGAAATCAAAAAGTGGAAGACTCGCCCGATGATCGCCGACGCCCGTCCCATTAAGTTCATCTACGGTCCTGATACGATTCCGATTGGAGCCGACCGTACTGACTGGGATTGGTTTGCCGAACATTGCAGTGAGCCTGCCAAGTAGGAGATTGCTCTGAAGATCGAGTAATCAACATTAACGTTCGTTTTTAGGGAGCTTCACCTCTGTTTCCGGATAGGAGACGGAGGTGAAGCCGTTTTCGGGAGAAAGAGGTTTTTGAAAATAAGCGGCGTTTAGGTGTTTTGGAGCGGTATTTTCTTGTAAGCGGCCCTGATTTGAGGCACCTTCTTCCGGATGAGTAAGACCGTATTTTCACGAAGGAGTTTTTTGAAAACCGCGGGCAGTATCGCGATGACTGCCCCGTTTATTACACGTAATCTGATCTCGGCCCCGCCCAGCGAGCGGGTCCGGTTTGCCGGTTTTGGCGCGGCCAACATGGCCGGAGCCGATATCGCTGAGATCATCAGCCATCCGAAAGTCGATTTCGTCGCTGTGGCCGATGTGGACCAAAATTATCTGGCTCAGCAGAAAAAGAATCATCCTCAGCTCAAAACTTATGCGGATTACCGGGAGCTCCTGGATAAGGAAAAGGACATCGACTGCCTGACCGTTTCCACGCCCGATCATACCCATGCGATTATGGCGATGAGCGCGATGCGCCGGGGCATCCACGTCTATTGCCAGAAACCGATGGCGCACGATCTCTACGAAGTGCGGCAGCTCACCCGCTATGCGGCCGAGCACAAATTGGTCACCCAGATGGGTATTCAGATTCACTCGCACGATATTTACCGCAATACGGCCAAGCTCCTCAAAGAGGGGATTATCGGCAAAATTAAGGAGACCTGGTCCTGGTGCGGGAGCAGCTACGGCTCACTGAATGATTTGCCCGGCGGAGAAGACCCGATCCCCGCGACTCTTAACTGGGATCTCTGGCTCAATACGGCGGCCGAGCGTCCTTACCTGGCCTCGCAGTATCATCCGAAAGTCTGGAGAAACATACTGGATCTGGGAACGGGAGTCTTCGGCGACATGGGCTGCCATATTTTTGACAACGTGTTTTCGGCCCTGGAGCTGACCTCTCCGACAAGCCTCCGCTCCGAGGGTCCTGCTCCCAATAAATCGTACTGGGCTACCCGCAGTCGGATGCACTACGTCTTCCCCGGGACACAATACACGGAAGGCAAGACGATCAATGTGCATTGGTATGACGGACCGGAGCGGCCGCCGCAGGAAGTGGCAGACTGGGTCGGGGGCACCCTCCCGAACATGGGGACGCTCTTCCTCGGAACTGAGGGAATTTACCTCATTCCGCACTACACCACGCCGAAGCTTTTCACGAAGAAGGGCGATAAATATGAAGAGGTTCCCGAGTTGACCAAGCGTTTCACGCTGCCGACGGTGAACCATTGGCATCAGTTTATTGACGCGGTTCGTGGTGAGGGCAAGACAAGCGCCGGTTTTGATTTTGCCGGTCCTTTGGCCGAGACGGTGCTCCTGGGGAGTGTCGCCTGCCGGTTCCCGGAGACGACCCTGAAATGGGATACCGATGCGCTGAAATTCGACCTGAAGGAGGCCAACGCGTTCGTGAAGCGGACTTACCGGGCCGGCTGGGGCGTGGAAGGACTCTAAAAAGGGTTTCCCTAAATAAGGTTTTTTTTCAGACAGGCTTCTGTTACTCTTCCCGCAAGAGTATGAGGAAGCCTGTTTTTTTATTTTTGTTGGGTGCGTTTTGCTTCTGGATTTCGGCGTCTCAGGGAGCCTCGGAGGAGGCGTGGCCCGAGCGGGTCCGCGGCAAAGTCTATAAGATGACAGTTCAGCCGAAGTGGAAGGGCTCTACCTTCTGGTATATGAACCGGCTTTCGGGCGGCCGCAGCGAATATATCTTTGTCGATGCAAATACAGGGGGTCGGCGTCCGGCCTTTGATGCCGAGCGGCTGGCCCGGAGTTTGAAGGAGAAGCTCGGGCGCGATATCGACCCGGAGCGGCTGGGATTGGAGAATCTGGATTTCGACGAGGAGGGCAGGATGAGTTTCCGGCTGGGCTCGGAGCGCTGGCAGTGCGACCCGGTCGATTATACCCTTAGCCCCTACACGCCGGGCGAGGAGGATCTTTCGGCGGCTTTCCCCACACGCATGAAGCGCTCACGCTCAACAGGCGAATCGCTTTTTCTCTCCTTCATCAATGACTGGGACCGTCCGCTCACGATCAGTTGGGTCAATACCGAAGGCGAAGAGCGGACCTATGCGACGCTCCGCCCGGGCTCAGAGCATCAGCAGCATACCTTTGCCGGGCATGTCTGGAAGGTGACCGACCCGCAAGGCAGGACACTGGCGATTCTGGAGGCGCAGACCGATGGTGATTACTTCCGGTTTACGGAGGAAAAGATCAAGCGCACGCTTGAGGAGGCAGCCCGGGAGATTCCGGCCCCGAGAGAGGAGAGACCGGGACGCCCTTCGCGATTCGGGGCAAGCTCGCCCGACGGAGTCTGGAGTGTGGATTTGCGGGAGAACAATGTCTATCTGGTGGAGAACGCCTCCGGCCAGGCCGCGGCGCTCACTCAGGATGGAGACGCCCGGGATGGATATGAGCCGCCGATTCTCTGGTCGCCGGACGGGAAATATTTTATCCTGCTCAAAACCCGCAGAGCCCCGGAGCGTGAGATTTATCTGGTGGAATCCTCACCCAAAGATCAGCTCCAGCCCAAGCTCCATACTCACCGCTATGCCAAGCCCGGGGATGAGCTCCCCTATAAGCGGCCCAAACTCTTCTCGGTGGAGCGCAAGGAGGCGATCCCGGTTTCCGAGGAGTTGCAGAGCAATCCCTGGGATATTTCCGAATTTCGCTGGAGTCCGGATTCCCGCCGGTTCTTCTATCTCTACAATGAGCGCGGGCATCAGAAGCTGACTCTGCTGGAGATAGAGGCGCAGAGCGGAGAGGTGCGGCCGGTGGTCGAGGAGGTCTCCCAAACTTTCATCGATTACTCGAATAAGACCTGGCTGCATCCACTCTTTGAAACCTCCGAGCTGCTCTGGATGAGCGAGCGCGACGGCTGGAATCATCTCTACCTTTATGATCTGGAGAGCCGAAGCCTGAAGCGGCAGCTCACCTCCGGCCCGTGGGTGGTGCGGAGTATTGAACGGGTGGATGACAAGTTGCGGCAGGTCTGGTTCTGGGCCGGCGGCGTTTTCCCGGAGCAGGACCCCTATTACCTGCACCTCATGCGGGTTAATTATGACGGCTCGGGTCTGACCCATCTGACCCGTGGGGACGGTACCCACACGGTGGAGTTTTCGCCCGATGGGGAGTGGTTCCTGGACCGCTATTCCAGAGTGGATATGGCTCCGGTGACGGAGCTCAGGCGCTCTTCGGATGGGGCACTTCTATGCGAGCTTGAGCGCGGAGACGCCTCCGAGCTGGCGGCGGCCGGGTGGATTGCGCCCGAGCGCTTCGTAGCCAAGGGCCGGGATGGGACGACCGATATTTACGGGGTCATTATTCGCCCGAGCCATTTTGATCCGAACCGCAGCTATCCCATTATCGAGGAAATCTACGCCGGACCCCATGGCGCATTCGCTCCCAAAGCGTTCGGGCCCGAAACCAAACTCCAGAAAATGGCCGAGCTCGGTTTCATCGGCGTGCAGATCGACGGGATGGGGACCAACCACCGCGGCAAGAAATTCCACGATGTCTGCTGGAAAAATTTAGGCGATTCAGGGTTCCCGGACCGGATTCTCTGGATCAAGGCCGCTGCGGAGAAATACCCCTCTATGGATTTAAGCCGCGTGGGGATTTACGGCGGCAGCGCAGGCGGACAGAGCTCCACACGGGCGCTTCTGGGCTTTGGGGATTTTTACAAAGTAGCGGTTTCGGATTGCGGCTGCCACGATAACCGGATGGATAAAATCTGGTGGAACGAGGCCTGGATGGGCTGGCCGATTGGCCCCGAATACGCCGAGCAATCCAACGTCACCCAGGCACACCGGCTTACGGGCAAACTCTTCCTGACAGTGGGCGAGCTCGATACGAATGTGGACCCGGCCTCCACGATGCAGCTGGTCAATGCGCTGATTCAAGCGAACAGGGATTTCGAGATGTTGGTGATTCCCGGTTCGAACCACGGAGCCGGAGAATTGCCCTACGCTGCCCGGAAGCGGGAGGAGTTTTTTGTAAAGCATCTGCTCAAGGGAGAGTAGGGCATCTGCCAACTCCGGAGAGGTGCGCAAAAAAGGCGGGGTATTTCTACACCGCCTTTTTGAACTCGAGAGGACTTTACTCAACTGCTTCAGAGGAGACAGCCCGGTAGAACTTTTTATCGGTAGTGGGAACTGAAACCAGATAGGGGCTCGCCGTCTCGACCGGCTCCCAGTCTTTCAAGTTCGTGCTGCTCTGCAACGCCCCGCCAAAAACCAGAGTCATCTCCACTTTCCCATCCTTCACCGTTTTTTGCGGGATAAATACCTCCGGTTCATTTGCCGGCAGGGTCCAAGGATATAAACCGGTTTCTTTTATCCAGGTTCCTCTTGCCTCTTCCCATCCGGTTGTTCCTTCAAGATAGTATACCAGTACAAAATGGTTCCCGAAAACTTCGGTTGGATTACTCCAGGTTATATGCGGATATAAAACAGGAAAATCCGAAAGTACCGGCACATGGGGAGCATTCCCCTTAAAATAAACATGCCCTAAATTCTGACAGAAGCTAAATGCGTTTCTTCCTAAATATTTCAGACTGGGCGGAAAAATGATGTCTTTATAAAATCCCTGGCCTGTACAATCCAAGCCAAATAAATCACAACCCATAAAAGCATTCTCGCCAATTAGCTCCAGCTGAATGCACCCCGAAAAGTCAATATCCCATAAACTTTTACAATTAAAAAAAGCATAGGATTCAATTCTCTCCAGTGTTTTCGGCAATACAACTTTACGAAGGGATGGACAGTTTGCAAAAGCGGCATCTCCGATCCATCGAACGTTATCCATAATAACGACGGTCTCGATACTTGTAATATTTAAAAACAAACTCGCAGATATTCCCACCACTTCTCTCCCTGCTACGCCCGAATAAGAAGGGATAACAACCGTCGCGGGCGGTGTCCCGGAGAAGCCTATCAGAAAGCATTTTTCGGGGGTTTCTGGATTGAACGTATATTTAAGTTTAAATTCACTGTCTGATTCAGCATTTGAGACGCCTGTGAAAACAGAGGCAGTCAACAATAATAAAAATAAGATCGATATTTTTCTCATATTATTTTATTTATTAATCTTTTAAGAAATCTGATAGAATTTCATAAAACACACTGTAAAGAAGCATTTCATTAATATTAATATTACTCTGATGTGTCGTATTTACAAATAGATTTTGAATTCCAGTTGATAAATCCATAGAAAAACTATTATTATTATTCTGGTTTCTTACATCCAAAACATAATTGTCGGATAGACTGTCTAATGTATTCATACCATCCATGTTGGCTACCATACATATTCCGGGATTAAATTGAAAACAATAGGCTTCTTTAGGGGGCAACGAATCAGGGTGAGTATAAAAATATCGTTGGCAAGCTTTATGATAGAGCTGAGTTTCCATATAAATATCCCCTATGCATTTGAGAACACGCTTTTGGATGACTGGCTCTAACTGTGCGAAATTCGTCGTCGCAGCGGAGGCGCTCCGGGACAGGTTATCTGCGACTGGCGGCGGCAAAATGACAATCGGGCCATAAACCTCTTCCCAGCTCATGAGGACACCATCCACCCAGATATCCGGCAAAGGAGGGTGAAAAGTTTCCTCATATTGGCTTGGTGATTGATTTTCATGGAAGGGAGCCGCATTCAGCTCGGAACCGGACTGAGCTTGTGCAGTTGCAAGAAGCAGACCGCTGACCACCCCTATCAGATAACTCCTACATTTCATACCGAGGGGTAGTAGACCACTTTTTCACAATTCTTGCAAGAAAAATATACAAAAGGCGGGGTATTTCTACTCCGCCTTTTTGAA
>CAZSTC010000102.1:0-6735 GCA_964609795.1 uncultured Verrucomicrobiota bacterium | reverse complement strand
GTCGCCGGGGCTTATTTAATACATCATAAGGGCGTCTCATAAGAGACGCCCTTTCTGTTTTATAATCCTGCCTTACCTTTGATTTATACCAAAAAACAACTCCTCTTCATTCTGTTGTCGCTCTCTCATCCCTATTCGGGACTCTCACAGGATTTGCAAAATTAATCATTATCTTGAACAACAAACTTGCAGATATGGTGTTCTACACGTTAGAATGCGGCTATGCGCCGTCTGGAGACTAGGTGGATGTACAAAAAACTTTTGATATGTGGTCTGGGGGGACTTCTGGCTGGGAATTTTTTCTCTTTGGCACAGGATTCTCAGGAAGCTGTTCCTCAGAAGGCTGTTGAAGGGGTGACTATTACAGCGCCCCCGACACAATCTGCTGAGCCTTATCTTGCTGGACAGCACGATGCTCTACAACAAAATGTTTTGCCGAAGGAAGTTACTGAGTCTGATCCGGGTGTTGGTTTGGAAGAGATTCAACGTGAGGATGATACAAAAAATCCTCTTTATGGAAATCCTTATCGTGTGATAGTTTCTAGAAATCTATTTTCTCTGAAACCACCTATTTCTTTGGGAAACGTGGTGACCAATGTTGTTCCTCTAGCACTAAACACTAACAGCTTGAAGTTTCTGGGGGTTACAATGATTGGCGGTGTAGTAAAATCTCATTTTATGCTCGCAAAGCCCGGGCAACAACCTCCGCAACAGTACATTTCTCTCTCCGAAGGGCAGGCGTCAGATGGCCTTGAGTGTTTGGGGATCAACCCTGATCCTGTTAATCCAACAGCGGAAATGAGGGCGGATGGTAAGCAAATTAAAGTTTCTTTCGAGACTCATGGTATTGCGACGGGAGGAGCTCTTGCAGCAGCGCCTCAGCAAAATCCAGGGCAGCAGAGAGGACAGAATCCTCGTTTTGGCAGGTCCACGCAGGGCGGTTTCCCTCAACCGTCGCAACGGCAGCCTCAAGGAGCTCAGGCGAGTACAGGATTCAATCTCCCGGCAGTTAATGCCGCACAGACTGCAAACAGGGGGATGAATTTTCAAGCACCACCACCTCCGGGAACGTATACAGGTTGGAGCCCTTCAGGGGCACCTTCATCAGTACCTAACTCTGCAGGTGTCAGCAGCGGTTCCTCTCAAAGAATGCCTATGACACGTGAAGCTGCTAGCTTCAATAGTAGAAGGCAGGCTGCTGGTGGTCCTGCTGTTTCTCCTCCAATGCCCCCGGGAATGTAAGGTGCCTTCAATGCGTATCGAACGATCCAGATAATTCAAGATAATGCCAGCACGGTCACATATCCACAAACCGGCTGAGAAGAGAGCTGCTATTGATATAGGAAGCAATTCTGTAAAGTTGCTGATTGCGAGGGTAAAGGATAAGTGTGTATCTCCTATTGTTGAAAAAAGCACTCAAACCCGCTTAAACAGGGGGCTTCGTGAGGGTGGTGATTTTAATTCCGCTTCTGTCCGGTCTACGCTTCGCGTTCTGCGAGGCTACGTGGAGCTTTGTATCCAGCATCAAACGCTTCCTCCTCTGCTTTTTGCTACCAGTGCTGCCAGGAATGCCAGCCTGAAAAGTTTGCAAAACCTGCTTCAACCCCTCTGGAAAGAGTTTGGTCTTTCTATTCAAGTCATATCTCCACTTCAGGAGGCTAAGTGGGCTTTTCGGGGAGTATGTTCCGAACATGATTTACAGGAGACACCAGTTTTGCTTACGGATGTGGGTGGTGGAAGTGCTCAGTTCATTATTGGCAAAAAAGGAAAACTAATTTGGTCCAAAAGTCGGCAGCTGGGAGCTGTTCATTTGCTGGAGTCTTTTTCAGTTTCTGACCCTCCCACATTCAAGGAGAAATCTGAGCTTCTGACACACGTCCGAAAAGCTGTCTCTGAGCTGCGTTCTGAGATTGAGGCTGATGAAGCTATCAGGAAAGCGATTCCCGATTTTTCTTTTGAATCTCTGCGCTGGATTGGGGCGGGTGGAGCTGCAACTATTTTGGCCAGCATGCATTTGGGACTTTCTCGTTTTAATTCAGCAAAACTCGAAGGCTGTTGTCTGAGTTCAGCAGATATTCAAAAATGGGCGGATCGTATTTGGTCACTTACACTATCGGATCGCAAGTCACTTCCGGGCTTACCTTCGGGTAGGGCAGACATTACGCTGTCGGGAGCCGCTGTTTATCTGGCCATCATGCAGGTGTTCGCTTTTTCAGAACTCACTATTTCTACGAGGGGAGGGCGGCACGGCGCGTTGCTTTCAAGTATGCCCTCGGATAATGCAGACAGAGACTGGCTCGCCACGAATGATAAAGTGCTCAATTAGGCAAGTAATAAGCTCAGATTTTGGATAAACTCGTTATCCCGCAATTAATATGCTGATTTTCTCTTTTTTGTCTTGCACTGGGTAAGACTTTTGTTTTCTATTGATTCGTGGGTGGTAGAGGAGTAAACCCCAAACGGAAGCATTCTTTTTTGGTTCGGCTGTCCGTATTATTACTTGGGAGCGGTATTTTATTACTGGCGCTCGTTGTAACGTTTTGTGTTTGGGATGAACACCGGTCGTTTAACGCTTGGGAAGATTTCTCGGAGGAAATGCAGTCTTTGGGCTACCCGATGGATACCGACCTTCTTTTTCCAGCTCCGCCACCTGAGGAGGATAATTTTGCAGCTATTCCCTTTCTGAAGAATCTGATTGAGCATCAAAATTCTTTTGTGGACGCCTGGGTAGTAGCATCGACATTGACTAATGCTCATAAGGCTTATACTCCTGCAGATTTACCAGAGCGTTTCTGGAGACATGGATATGGATGGACCCCGGATGATGTGCGCCTTATTCTCCTTACACGCGGAGCTATTGAGGATCCAGAGCCTCCTGTGAATGCACAGGGAAATTTAGAGCTTTTCGGTTATTTCGATTCACATTTCAAGGAGTTGAAATCAGCGGTGGGGCGTACTTTTTGCCAATTCCCTGTTTTCTTTGACTTGGGGCCACAGTATCCTTATCGACACTTGGAGACCCTTCATGAAGTGGTGATATTATTGAGTGCCAGGGCGGTAACTTATTTGCATGCAGGACGTTGCGCCGAAGCGATGGAAGATATTATTTTCGCCTGGGAGCTTATACACAAGCTGGATACAGACCGTACTATTACGGCTTCGTTGATATCAGAATCTTGTTTCATTTATTCTCTACAACCCCTTTGGCAAGGTATTGCTGCCCATCAATGGACAGATGCACAATTGAAACAGCTTCAAGCAGATTTAGGTCGTTTTGACTTCATTAAAACTTTTAAGCAGAATTATCTTTTTGAGACGGTGTGGATTTCCAATTTGTATGCAACTATAGAGACTGCTTGGATGGAGAGTGTTATTTCTGCGATTGTAGGGAAAGGAGGCTCCGTCATGCAAAATCAGGTTTTAAAACTAGAGTTTGGTCTGGCAAAACTACTTTCAAAAGTTCCGATGGGTTGGATTCGCATGAATTTGATCCACTTAACCGAAAGTGCTTTTGATTATGCAGAGGCTGTTTATCAGGAAGATGCGCATTTGATAGACCCTTTAGCGGTTAAACGGAAAATATTGGAATTGGACACTCTTTATGGGGAAACGATCAATCCAGATCGTTTTGTCGTGGGAAAATTTAAAAATGCCTTGTTCAATCTGGATATCCCTCGCGCTGCTGCTCAGGGGCAAGCCTTTGCAGATATGGGAAAGATAGCGTGCGAACTCGAGCGTTTTTATCTGACTGAAAAAAAATATCCCACCTCTCTCTCTCTCGATTTTTCTCATGGAAAAGTTTCTGCAGACGTTATCATGGGGAAGGAGCCTTACGTATTTCAGAAAACGTCTGCCTCCTTTATGCTTTACTCACTTGCCTGGGATAAACTGAATAACTTGGGCCAGATTGGAGAAACGTCCTCGGGAATGGAAGATTGGGTCTGGCCTGCAGCCGATCTCCCTGTACCTATTAATACTTTCTTTGGCAGAACCCTTTTTTAATTTTACTACATGACGACAGCCAATAAAGTCACGATTCTAAGAATTCTACTGGTTCCGGTTTTTATTACGACAATCCTTTTTTTTGAACGAACGGGGGATTCGTTCTACCGTTTTCTCGCTATATTAGCCTTTTCGGTGGCTTCTATTTCCGATGCAGTGGATGGGTATATCGCTCGTCACTACAATCAACGCAGTGAGCTGGGTGCAATACTGGATCCGATAGCAGACAAGGCCTTGTTGGTCTCGGGTGCGATTTTGCTTTCCCTTAAAGACACGAACTTACCTTCGATTCCCGTCATTTTTATTATCAGTATTCTGAGCCGGGATATGCTTATTTTTTTGGGAGTCGTCATTATTTCCTATGTTTGCGGCAAGGTGAGTGTCCGGCCACGCTGGCCCGGCAAAACAGCTACTGTACTGCAAATGATAACGATTCTGCTGGCGCTTCTTATCAGTCCGGAAAGGTATGTGATTTTCTTTGCATATGTAGCCACCTTTTTCACAATTCTGTCAGCTTTTTATTATGTGGCCGAAGGGATTCGCCAGCTCAATGCTTCTCCCGCAAGTGCTGCATCTCATGCGGTTTCACCCAAGAAGGAATAATTTGCTTGGGTTCGTCCATTCTGAGGAAATCGCGTTTTCTATCAAAAAAGGCTAAAGGGTTTCCATGTTTAATATTTTGTGCTATATTGATTGCAGGTCTTCGAAAGTGTGTTTAGAGGATCGAAATTCAAGTAACCTAAAAAATAAAGAAGAACATGGGAAATTTAGCAGATCGTTTTCCAATAAATGCCCCAGGCAAGTACTACTGCGATAGTAACTGTATTGATTGCGGCCTTTGTCGCGAGACTTGCCCTGAGGTTTTCGTTCGCAATGACGAAGGTGGACACTCATATGTGACCAGACAGCCGATTAATGCCGAAGAAGAAGCTCTATGCCAGGAAGCTCTCGGTAATTGTCCGGTGGGAGCTATCGGCGATGACGGAGAGGGATAGAGTAATCTCAGCGTGGTTAAGGCGAGACAGACAGACGGCTTAGAAAATAAATATTTCTTTTGAGGACGTTGTTTTCTGTCTGCGTTACAAGCAACACGTTGAAGAAGATCACTTGGAGCTAATAAAGTGCTTTTATTAGCTCTTTGACTTTTTTGGAGAAATTACCTCCTCCGCTAGATGTCCCGGCGAAGGCTGATTGCAGGCCAGTCAAGGAGGGGGGCTTGGGGTGGAAGTACTATTTCACAGCGGGGCGCTGTTCTAGAGTTTTACGAATTCTCCCGGTTTAATGTCTATAACTTGAGTGTGGGGATAATGTTTTTGGATTTGCCGGGAAAACCAATCTTTGGATGGAGTGCTGCCATGAGCGAGGACAACAACCTCTGGAGATACCTGGTTTACCAGCTCTAGAAGTTCCTTTCGGTAAGCATGGGCAGTTAGGTCAAAATGTTCTCGGCGGCATCTACAAGTTACGTCCTGTGCCTGTTCGCTGAAAAAGAAGGGTGTATCCTCCGCTGCAGCTTTTAGTCTTCCGGCGGGAGAGTCTGGATCCGCATATCCGACAAAGAAAATCGAATGCTCAGGCTCATTCATAAAGCGAAGAGCCAGATCGTGAGCCGGTGTGTTTTCGCTCATCATACCTGCTGTGATTACAAAAATTCTGCTTTTTGAAAGCTTGATTCGATTGATGGCGCCGGGCTCCAGGACCTGCAAACTTAATGATTCACCAAACTGCAGCTCTGTATGGTTTCGGTGCGTGTGATGGGAAAGATGATCGTATATTTCGGTAAAGGTTTTTCCCAAACCTCCCACAAAAATAGTTTGGGGCTGAATTTTTCCTTCTTTCATCAGCAGAGCAATTTCCGTCAACACTTCCTGTGTTCGCCCCAAGGCAAAGACGGGAATCATTACACTTTGCTTTTCGTTTTGAGCTTTGACTAATGAATTAGCAAAGCGTTGTCTTTCCTGTGATTGTGAAGGGTTAGAATCGTGATCTCCCCGGGTCGTTTCCATGATGAGGATATCCGCTTTGACATCCTTAAAGAGAGCCCGACGCAGAAGTGTCTGGTCATGAAGGCAGCAGTCTCCGGTGTAGAAGAGAGATTTGCTGCCGTAAGACTTCACGAGGATACCTGCGGAGCCTAAAGTGTGGCCGGCATCAAAAAACTCCAGCGTAGGGGAGGGGATTCCCATTCGTGTTTTTTGGAAAGCCATCCACTCAACCTCCCTATTGTATTTAAATCCTTGAAAACGGGGTTCTAAAAGATCCACGTCACCATGAGTGTAAAGGGGGTACTCAGGGATGTTCTTTTCCAAAGACTGTTTTTTCATTACGTTCACCGAGTTATGCAGTATCCTGGGAAGGAGATAATAACTCGGTTCACTCATGAGGAGATGAGCTTTCGGGAAGTATTTGGCAGCGACCGGGACAGCGCCACAGTGGTCATAGTGGCAGTGGGTGATGGCGATAGAATCTAACTCTTCATTTGCTATCAACTCGAAAAGTGGGAGAGAGGAGACCCCCTCTATTTTGGGATGGATACCCGAATCTAAAAGTAATCTATGTCCATCAAAATCAACGAGCCAAGCGCTTGCTCCAATTTCTTCTGTAGGGTTTAAATTACCGATAGTCATCAAACAGGAAGTTTCCGAGGATGGTGCCCACGACAGGACTTGAACCTGTACGATGTTACTCACTAGTACCTGAAACTAGCGCGTCTGCCAATTCCGCCACGTGGGC
>CAZSTC010000101.1:0-6791 GCA_964609795.1 uncultured Verrucomicrobiota bacterium | reverse complement strand
GGAGGAATTTTGGCTTTGGCGGATTTGGAGCGGGAGAGATTCTCAAATTGGGAGATGAGGAGTCCGCTCAGGGTCAGGGCCGTTCCCAGGATGGCCAGAGGGGTAATCCGCTCAGAGAGGATCAGGGCCGAGGCGATCACCGCAATGACCGGGCCCAGGTAAATATAGACGCTGGAGCGAATGACGCCGAGCACCTTGATCGTCCAGTTCCAGCTCACAAAACAGAGGGCCGAGGCGCCCAGACCCAGAAAAAGGAGGTTGAGGAGGTTTTGGGGCTGAGCCAGGCGCGTCAAATCCCATTTGAAATCCGTGAGGAAAATCGCCGGGAGCATGAAGAGGAGCCCATAGACAAAGCCTCTGCGCGTGACCTGCAAGGTGTTGTAATGAAACTGAGAAAGTTTACGAATCAGGACCGAGTATAATCCCCAGACCACCCCGGCAAGAATGGCCAGGATATCACCCCGGGGATTGAGCTGCAAAGCATGGGTGCCATTGATGTGAATCAGCAGGATCCCGACCATGGCGACCAGGAAGCCGACCAGAAAACGCGGGGAAAGCTTCTCATCCTTGAGGATAAAGTGGGAACAGATCGCCACGAAAAAAGGAGTCAAAGAGGTGATGACGCCCACGTTGGAGGCGTAGGAGTAGGTCAAGGCGATGTTTTCCAGGAGGAAATAGAGGGTAATCCCGGTGAGGCCGATTCCGGCAAAATACCACTCATGACTGCGGCTCTGGAGTTTCAAAGGGCGTGGATTGAGGAGGAACAGAGCGAAAAGACCGATCATGAATCGGAAGACAAGAATCTCGACGGGGGAGAAGCTCTTGAGCAGGACTTTCGTGAAAACAAAAGTCATCCCCCAAATCATCATGGTCATCAAGGCAACCAGGTGACCGGCTAAGATTCGGTTTTTTGACAACGCTTTATATAGAGCCTTGTTCCAGTGCCTGCTCTATCGGCAAAGATGGGAGTTTACTGGAGAGAAGGTTCGGAGTCCAATGAAAAGCGTGCTCCTCGCGAATCTGTGTCCATCTTGTGTCCATCCGTGGTTCTTCTTTTTTTGGTGCGTTCGTTTTGGGGTAATGCGGGCAAGGTGCCGCCGGAAATGAATGGGCAAAACCGGTTGACTTGCCTCCGTCTTGCGGATACATTGAATGCGCATGTTGTCGGCACTGGCACAACTGGCCATCGAGAAAGAGTCATACCTTGAGAAAACGCATGTTGCGATTCATTGGGAAGATGTTGCATCGTTTGTGGAGCCCTTCCTGGAATCCGTTCGGTCTGAGCTTTTGGCCCAATCACATTCGTTTATACCTGAGCTTTCCGAGATTTCTGCTTATGCTCTTTCGGGGCAAGGCAAACTTCTTCGGCCGGCCGTCTTCGCACTGAGCGGTTTTTCCTGCGGCGCTTTTAATGAGTATGCCGTTAAGGCTGCGGCGGTTGTGGAGATGATCCATCTGGCCAGTCTGATTCACGATGACGTGATCGACGAAGCCGAAACCCGGCGTAAGCAACCGACACTCGCCCGGATCTGGGGCAATCGCACGGCGGTTCTCCTGGGGGATTGCATTCTGGCTCAGGCGGCCTTCCTTTCGCTCCATCTGGGCAATCAGGAAGTTTCGCATAAGCTCCTTTCCAGCGCGCGGTGCATTTGCATCGGTGAAACGCTTCAATCTCTCCATTCGAACAAGGTCCCCTCTTTGGAGGAGTATTTCAAGGTGATCGCCCTGAAAACGGGCGAGCTATTCGCACTGGCGGCAGAGCTGGGAGCGGTCTTCACGAACGCTCCGGCAGAAACTGCCTCAGAGTTAAGACAATACGGGCTGTCCTTGGGCACCTCCTATCAGATTTACGACGACTGCGTGGATATTTTCTCCACGGAGCAGCTTTCGGGTAAATCCCTGGGAACAGACCTTTCTTCGGGCAAGCGGACGCTCCCGATTCTTCTTTTACTCGAGCAGGCTTCCGAATCGGAGCAGAAACAAATCTCCTCGATTCTGGACAACGGCACCCCTGAGCGCACTCAGGAGCTCCTGCCTTTCCTCAATAAATATTCCATTTTAGAAAGCTGTATCTCAACAGCGCAAAGCGAGATGGGGATCGCTCTCCAGATCGCTCGTTCTTTGCCTCCCTCCGAGGCTCAACAGGGTTTAACAAAGTTGCTTCAATTCCTCTCCCAACAGTTTGAGAAACTCAAATCTCTTTAAATAAACAATATTTGAAGTGCCCGACGGAGAGGAGACACTTCTTGATTTCATAAATAAACTGGCACTGCCAGGCGATATACAATTTAATAAATAATATGGGTGGTTTTTTTGGTGTTGTCTCCAACAAGGAATCTAGCAGAACTCTCTATTACGGAACGGATTATCATTCACATCTGGGTACCAGGAGAGGCGGCATGGCCATTACGGGCGAAGATGGGCGCATTATGGCCATCATCCACGATATCGCTTCGACTCAGTTTCGGGCGAAGTTCGAGAGCCACATGGATAAGCTCAAAGGCCAATGCGGAATCGGTGTCATCAGCGATTATGACGATCAGCCGCTGACGATCTACTCCCGTCTGGGCACCTACTCCATCGTAACGGTCGGCAAAATCAACAACCTGGAAGCCCTGGTGGAAGATTCCTTCAATAACCACCATTCGGGCCACTACCTGGCCATGAGCGGCGGCATCATCAACCCCACCGAGCTCATCGCCACCCTGATCAACCAGAAAACCACTTTCGAAGAAGGCATCGAATACGCCTATTCCAAGATCAAGGGCTCAATGTCGATCCTGATCATGTGCGATGGCGTACTCTATGCCGCCCGCGACCGCTACGGTCGGACGCCTGTCTTTATCGGCCAATCCCATGACACGACCGCCGTCTCCATGGAAGATGCCGCTTTCCTCAACCTGGGTCTCAAAATGGTCCTGGAACTGGGACCGGGCCAGATCGTCAAACTCACCCCCGAAACGATCACCGAGCTGAAGCCGGCTCGCGAAGAGATGCAGATTTGCGCCTTCCTCTGGGTCTACTACGGCTACCCTTCTTCCACTTACGAAGGCAAAAACGCCGAAGTCTTCCGCTGCAACAGCGGGGCGATTTTGCAACAGAATAAATCCATGCCCCCTGTGGATTTGATCTGCGGCGTGCCCGATTCAGGCGTCGGCTATGCCATCGGTCTCTCCAACGCCTCCGGCTGTAACTATGGCCGCGCGCTGGTCAAATACTCCCCCACCTGGGCACGAAGCTTCATGCCGCCGGAGCAATCCCTCCGGGACCTGGTCTCCAAAATGAAGCTCATCCCCGTCGAAGAATTGATCAAGGACCACCGCCTCCTCTTCTGCGATGACTCGATCGTCCGCGGCACCCAGTTGCGCAACATCATTTACCGGCTGATGACCATCGGCGCCAAAGAGGTCCATATGCGCATCGCCAGCCCTCCGCTCCTCTATGGCTGCCCTTATCTGAACTTCAGCCGCTCCAAGAACGATTTCGACCTCATCACCCGCAGAGTCATCGCCGAGCTCGAGCCCGAAAATCCCTCACCCGACATCGAAAGCTATCAGGACCCCAATTCCGAGAAAAATAAGAAGATGGTGGAAATGATCTGCAAAATCATCGGGGCAACCTCTCTGGAATACCAGACCATCGAGGGTCTCCTTAAGGCAATTGACCTACCTCCGGAGAAAATCTGCACCTATTGCTTCACCGGCTGCGACCGTTACAACCAGAAATAACGGGCCGGCGGCAGGGTAAAATTTCCGGACTTTCTTAACCTTTGACGCAACCCAGCGGGCGCAGGCGGACGACTTTGCTCACCAGCCCGGCTGTCTTGCAGGCTTCCACCACCTGGCTGACATCCTTATAGGCCTCGGGGAGCTCTTCTGCCAGGGTCTTGCGGCTCTGTCCCCGGACGACGATTCCCTTCTTGAGCAATTCAGCCTCGATATCCCTGCCCTGGGCACTTTTTTCGGCACGGGTACGGCTCATCCGCCTCCCGGCTCCGTGGCAGGTGCTGCCGAACGTTTGCTTCATCGCCTTATCGGTCCCGCAGAGGACGTACGATGAGCGGCCCATATCCCCGGGCACCAGTACCGGCTGGCCGATCGCGCGGTAACGCTCAGGCACCTCCGGGTTTCCGGCCGCAAAGGCACGGGTCGCCCCCTTGCGATGGACGCAGAGCTGCCTGTTCTGACCTTCCCAAAGATGCGTCTCCACTTTGGCGATGTTGTGCGCCACCTCGTAAACAGTCCGCAAACCCAAATCTTCGTCGCTCACCCCGAGCGCTTTCTTGAGAGCCCGACCGGCCAGGCCGGCAATTACCTGCCGATTGGCGAAGGCGTAATTGACGGCGCAGTTCATCGCCTGGTAATAGGCCTGACCCTCTTCGGATTTGAAAGGGGCGCAGACCAACTGACGCTCCGGAATCATGATGCCGTATTTCTCGCCGGTGGACTCCATCTCTCTCAGGTAATCATCGCAAATCTGATAGCCAAAGCCGCGCGAACCGCAGTGTAACATCAGCGTCACCTGGTTTTCCCGGAGCCCGAAGGCTTCCGCCGCCTTGAAGTCGTAGACCTCCTCCACGTAGCCGATTTCCAGAAAGTGATTGCCCGAGCCCAAGGTCCCCAACTGCTCCTGACCCCGCTTCCAGGAGCGCGGCGTCACCGCCTCCGTGTCCACCCGGTCCATCGTGCCTCCCTCTTCGATAAACTCCAGATCGCTTTCGCTGCCAAAGCCGCGGCCGACCGCCCAGCGGGCTCCCTGCCGCACCACCTCTTCGAGCTCGCGTTGGTTGACGCTCAGGACGCCGGAGGAACCGACCCCTGTGGGCACATCGCGGAAAAGCTGCTCCACGACGTCCCTCAGCCGCGGGCTCACCTCTTTGGCTTCCAGCCGCGTGGAGAGCAGCCGCACTCCGCAGTTGATGTCGTAGCCCACTCCGCCGGGCGAAATCACTCCCTCTTCCAGGTCGAAGGCCGCCACTCCGCCAATGGGGAAACCATAGCCCCAATGGAAATCGGGCATCGCCATTGCCGGCCCGACGAGCCCGGGCAGTGACGCCACGTTGGCCAACTGCATGTGGACCCGGTCTTCATAGATGGAGTCGAGCATCTCTTCGGTCGCATAAATCCTGGCGGCCGTTTTCATGTCTCCCTGCCGCGGCAATTCCCAGCACCCCGGCCCAACATAACGCAATTCAGGTTTCATCACTCTATAGATGAGTATACAGCATTTTAATCCACATTTCAATATCTACTCAGGAGGCCGGCTTTAAAATCCCTTTTTATCGGTTTTGCTCTTGCATCTCTCCCTTGGAGAGGATAGATTGAGCCGTCTTTAGTGCGTAAAACTCTATCATTTAAAGAAACTATGGCAACTATAAAAAAGAAACGTACCGCCTCTGCGGCGAAAGAATACTTCTCTAAAATCCCTCAGATTTCTTATGAGGGGCCGACCTCTAAAAACCCCTGGGCCTTCAAGTGGTATAACCCCGAAGAGCTCGTGGAAGGAAAGACCATGGCCGAGCATCTGCGCTTCTCCGTGGTTTACTGGCATACCTTCCGCGGCACCGGTGCCGACCAGTTCGGCATGGGCACCATGCTCCGCCCCTGGGATGACGGCACTGACAGTATAGAAAATGCGCAAAAGCGTATGCGGGTCGCCTTTGAATTCATGGAAAAACTCGGCAATCCTTTCTGGGCATTCCATGACAGAGACATCGCTCCTGAAGGCTCGAACCTGCGCCAGTCCAACAAGAACCTGGATGCAGTCGTCAAAGTCGCCAAAGAGGAAATGAAACGCACCGGAATCAAGCTGCTCTGGGGCACCAGCAACCTCTTCAGCAATCCGCGCTATATGCACGGAGCCGCGACCTCCTGCAATGCCGATGTTTTCGCCTTCGCTGCTGCGCAGGTCAAAAAAGGCATGGAAGTCACCCACGAGCTGGGCGGCGGCGGTTTCACCTTCTGGGGCGGCCGCGAAGGTTATTCCACTCTCCTCAATACGGACCTCAAGCGCGAACTTGATCACCTGGGCAAATTCCTCAAGATGGCCGTCGCATACAAAAAGGAAATCGGCTTCAAGGGCCAGTTCTACATCGAGCCCAAACCCAAAGAACCAACCAAGCATCAATATGACTCCGATGCCGCCGCTTGCCTGAATTTCCTCCGCCAGAATGGACTCCTCAAGGATTTCAAACTGAACCTGGAGACCAACCACGCCATGCTCGCCGGCCATACCATGCACCACGAGATGGAAACCGCCGCATCCGCAGGCGCTCTCGGCTCTCTGGATGCCAACACCGGCGACCCGATGCTCGGATGGGATACCGATCAATTCCCGACCAGCATCTACGAAACCTCTCTCATCATGTACACCCTCATGAAATACGGAGGCTTCACTACCGGTGGTGTCAACTTTGACGCAAAGGTCCGCCGCGAAAGCTTTACCCCAGAAGATCTCTTTTTCGCCCACATCGGCGGAATGGATGCCTTCGCACGCGGTCTCAAAATCGCCGCCGCTATGCGCGCTGACGGACGCCTGGCTGAGTTTATCAAGGATCGCTACGCCTCCTGGGATAACGGAATCGGCGCCGAGATCGAAAAGGGCAAAGTCGGCTTCAAGGAATTGAGCGATTATATGCTCAAGAAGGGCAACGCAGCTTCCAACTCGAGCGGACGCCAGGAATATCTCGAAAACATGCTTAATGAATATATCATGTAGTTTCTATAATTGAGACTCTTTCAAAAAGGCGGAGTAGAAATACCCCGCCTTTTGTATATTTTTCTTGCAAGAAT
>CAZSTC010000100.1:0-6863 GCA_964609795.1 uncultured Verrucomicrobiota bacterium | reverse complement strand
TCAGATCGTCCAGCAAGAAATAATTGCCAACTGCCCCCTGTGCCTTCGGCAAAACCAAAAGCGATGCCAGAAGGATGAATGATGTGAAAAAGCGCGAAACAACGCCCGCATAGGATATTTTATCCGCCTTCATTTTTTTTCCTTATGATTTTCTATTAAATTTAAGAATACACGACCGCAGTTCAGAATAACTCCCTTCTTCATTTTGTAAAGGGAAATTTTCTACCATCCAATTAGAACCACGAATGGACACGAAATAACACGAATCAGGCGTGGACAAAAAGCATTTGTCCGCATTGCCTCAAAAATATGCGCACGCAAGATTAGAAGTTGTTGGCTGGACAACGGCTTGCGGAGCGAGTATCCTTTCTCCCGTGAAAATGAGCCCGTTGGATAATTTCCTTCGTGGTCTGCACAGTTGAGTCCCCCATATCGAGGCCCGATAAATGAGTGAACCCAAAGAGAATGCCGCTCCGGCGGCGGCTGCAAAACCTTCAAAAGGGAAGGTCTTTCTTTACCGTTCCGTCAGTACGCTTCTTCTTTGGACAGTGGTTCTCTCGCCGGCTCTGCTCCACGGCAAACGGCTGGGGGATTATTTTTTTGTCCTGATCCTGATGGCCCTTTCCTTTTTGGGGCTTCTGGAGTTTTATAAACTCGCTTCCTCCAAGGGCTATCTTTGCTTCCGCTGGATGGGTGTGTTTTACGGCCTCATCCTCCTGGGGAGCACTTACTACTACCTGACCGCCTACTGGGGGAAAAACGCGGCCGCCTCTCGCGCCAATGATTTTGAAACGGCTTTTCTCGTGCTCTTCCTTCTGGGACTCTGTGTGCGCCAGCTCTTTGCAAAGAATAACCCGCAGGGACTTTTCTCGGTGGCGCTCACTTTCCTGGGCTTGATGTACGTCCCCTGGCTTCTCAATTTTGTCCAGAAAATCTATTTTTTCACCGGTGTCTCTGGGATTCTCTATGTCTTTTATTTCATCCTCGTGACCAAGTTCAGCGATATGGGTGCCTACCTGGTCGGCTCTCTTATCGGCAAACACAAAGTCATCCCGCGCATCAGTCCCGGCAAAACCTGGGAGGGGCTGGGCGGTGCCGTTCTTTTTTCGCTGGCTGGGAGTGTCGGTTTCTATTATTTTTCCGCAGGGCACATGCAGGGCATGACGCTCCATCATGCTCTTTTCCTGGGAGTCATCCTAAGCGGAACGGCCGTCGTGGGGGACCTCATCGAGTCGCTTTTTAAACGAGAGGCCGGGTTCAAGGATTCAGGCTCTTTCTTACCCGGTATCGGCGGAATGCTCGATCTCCTGGATAGTATTTTATTTAATGCTCCGATTATGTATCTCTACCTGAGGCACGTGATCATGTAAGGAGCCAGACCCGGAATTTTTTTGAGAATATAAATGAAGAAGGTTGTTTTATTAGGGAGTACCGGTTCCATCGGCACGAGTACGGTCAAAGTCGTCCAGGATTTATCAGATCGCCTTGAATTGGTAGGGCTTGGAGGCGGCTGCAATGTGGAGCTCCTCTCTGAGCAGATTCGCACCCTTAAACCGCTGGCTGCCAGTATCAAATCCGAAGAAGATGCCGCCCGTCTCCGTGGCGAATTCGGTAAAAGTACCCGGATTTATTCCGGCGAAGAGGGGCTGATCAAGCTGGCCACAATGCCCGAAGCCGATATTGTCCTGATCTCCATTGTGGGAACCGCCGGTCTCAAACCTGCCCTGGCCGCCATCCGTGCCGGCAAGGATATCGCTCTGGCCAGCAAGGAAGTCCTCGTAGTCGCCGGCGAAATCGTCATGAACCTGGCTCGCGAGTGCGGCGTGAATGTCCTCACTGTCGACAGCGAACACTCCGCCATTTTCCAATGTCTGGAAGGTCGCAAACCCGAATCGGTCCGCCGGCTCATTCTGACCGCCTCGGGAGGTCCCTTCCGCAATACGCCCCGGGAGGAATTTCCAAACATCACCCTTGATAAAGCGCTCAAACACCCCAGTTGGGTGATGGGCCGCAAGATTACCCTGGATTCCGCCACCCTTTTCAACAAGGGACTGGAGATGATCGAGGCCCGCTGGCTCTTCGATATGGGCATGGAGAAGGTCTCCGTCGTGGTCCATCCGCAGAGCATTGTTCATTCCATGGTGGAGTTCGTGGATGGCTCGGTTCTGGCTCAGATGAGCTCCCCCGATATGTGCCTGCCGATTCAATACGCCCTGACCTGGCCAGAACGGGTCCCCAGCCAACGGGTCAAAACACGTTTTTCCTCAATTGGCACTCTGACCTTTGAAGAAGCCGATGAAGAGCGCTTCCCGGCTCTGCGTCTGGCTCGCCGGGCCGGTCTGGAAGGCGGCACACTGCCGGCTGTCCTCAATGCCGCCAATGAAGTCGCCGTACAGTCTTTTATTGATGGCAAGATACGCTTTGACCAGATCCCGACCCTTGTCGAAAAGGTGATGCTGGCCCATACCCGGATTGATCGCCCCACACTGGAGGCTCTCCTGGAGGCTGACCTCTGGGCCCGTAAGAGCGCCGGCGCGATCACCGAAACCCTGAGCAAGAGCAAATCCGCCCTCTAAAAGAGAATGGCAAAACCCAAACAGATTGAACTCAGCGATGGGACCGTGATTCCCATCCTTTACGAGGATCGCAACGTACTGGCCCTGGATAAGCCCAGCGGCTGGATGCTCGCTCCCAACACCTGGATTCATACCTCCCGCAATCTCCAGTTGGCCCTGGAATCTTCCATGATGGGCGGAGATTTCTGGGCAAAGTCGCGCAACCTCAAGTTCATCCGCTACATTCACCGACTGGATGCCGATGCCTCCGGGATTCTCCTCATGGCCCGCAATCCGTCTGTCCTCTCGGTCCTGAGTAGTCTTTTCGAGGAGCGCGTGGTTGAGAAACATTATTACGCCGTCATAGAAGGGGTTCCCACGCAAAAAGAATGGGAGTGCGCCCTGCCGCTGTCTGAGAAAATTCCGGCCAAAAAAAGCGCTCCGGGCAGGGGAGGCCTCAAAGCTTTTGAAGAAGGCAAGGTGCGTTCATTTGCCGATGAACGTGAGGGCAAAGATGCTGTGACTTTTTTCCGGCTCCTGGCTGATAACGGCAAGCGGGCCTTGATCGAAGCGATCCCTCATACAGGCAGAACCCATCAGATTCGCGTTCACCTTCAGGCTTCGGCTTTCCCCATTGTGGGAGATAGTCTCTATGGGAAAAAGGGTGCCACTCTTGCGCTCAGAGCCGTTTTTTTGAGCTACGAAGACCCTTTCCAGAAAAAGAGAATCAAAATTCAAGCTCCGACCGCACGCTTCCTCCGCACCTACGGCTTCCCCGATTACGGAAAACCCGCCCCTACCGCGGAAACACAACCTAAACCTTTCCCTCCCGCGCCCGAACGGCCCTCTTAGTGGGACGTGTCCAGCATTGCCCGATATTTCCGGCACTGCTCTGCGATGTCAGCCGCCTGGAGAATATCCGATACCACGCAGATTCTCCTGGCTCCGGCTTCCATGAGCTCGGGCAGATTCCAGAGTTTTACGCCTCCGATGGCAAACCAGGGCAAGTGCAGATGAGCCGCGGCCCAGCGCACATATTCCAGGGTGACCGGCCTCGCCTGAGGTTTGGTCCCGGTCGCATAAACCGGACCTACACCCAGATAGGCAGCCCCGGCCGCCTGGGCTTTGAGAGCCTGCTCCGGCGCATGGCTGCTCAAACCTACCCGGAAAGCCGTATTCTCGAAAGTGGGCTTCAATCCCTCTAAAACTTCTCTTACCTCACGATAACCGGCATCGAAAAAATCTTCCTGTCCCAGATGGACATATTGAGCCCCAACGGCCGCCGCAACTTGCGGATGGTCATTGATCACCAGCGGTATGGAAGCCGCCTGAGTAATCTTCACTACCGATTGAGCCGCGCTAAGAACCTCTTCCGGCGCCGCGTTTTTCATCCGCAGTTGAATGATATCCGAGCCGCCCTCTATCAATGCCCGGGCTACGTCGCCGGGCTTCCGTCCGTTCAGATACGCCCCGTCAATAAAGGTATAGAGCCGGCAATCCTCAATTCTTTTCATCTTCTCTCTCAAGCTGTTCTTTTTTAGCCGTTGGCCTTGAGGGCAAAAAGCCAGCTGCTCAGGCAATATGCCCCCCAGAGAACCAGAGTGCAAAGGACCGGGGTGCCCAGGACATTGAAGAGCGCATAGCCGTATTGGTGGACCTTGACCAGCGAAACCGTTTGGAGACCGAGCGCCGATAGGGTGGAGTACCCTCCGCAGAAACCGGCCATCAGAAGAAACCTTCCTTCATCGCTCATCCAGCCGTCACGGGTAAAGGCCAGTGCCGCGAAAAATCCCATCAGGAAGCAACTGGTGACGTTGACCGCCAGAGTCCCCAGCGGAAAGGACGTGGTAAAAGTCTTCCCAAACCACGCATCCACGCCATAACGCAATGCACTCCCTACGGCTCCGCCCATGGAGACGTATAAATAAGGAACAATCGTCTTAGTCATGAAAAATCTTATTTACCCTCTGAATCTGAAGCCGCCTCTGTCGAAGAAGGCGCAGCACCTCCGGAATTCGCACCGCTGAAGAAGCTGATATCTTTCCCGCGCATCCAGACATAGCGGAACATCAAAGCACGAAGGACGGCCGTGACCGGAATGGCCAGAATAGCCCCCAGAATTCCACCCATGAGTGTGGCGCCGGTCAGGACGGCTACAATAATAATCGCCGGGTGCATTCCCACTCGGTCCCCGATAATTTTGGGGAAAACGATATACCCATCAAAAAGATGCACCGCCACATAGACAATCACCACCAGGAGCGGCTCGGTCCAGGTCCCGAATTGAGCCAGGGCCAGAAGAACCGCCGGAATAATGCTCAGAGCGATCCCCAGATAAGGGATGATGCTGAAAATACCCGCCACCGCACCGATCAGGAACGCGTATTTCATCCCGATAAAGAGGAACCCGATCGTCAGGAGAGTTCCCTCACAAAGCGCAACCAATACTTGCCCACGGAAGAAAACCACCATCGATTCGCTCACCGTATTCAGGAACCAGATCGCCTCTTCCTTGGCTTTGGATTCCCAGAGCGGAATGTAATTCTTCCAGCGCAGGGTGATCGCCTCACGCTCCACCAGGAAGTAGTACGTATAGACGGGGACGAGCAGAATGCCGACGACGAAGCTCCCCAGGGAGAGAATCCGGCTCATATGCCCCAGTACCCAGTTGCTTGCAAAGGCGAAAATATTATTCCCCCATTGCTGGAGCGAATCGCTGACTCCCTGATCCCAGGCGATTTTTACCCGGTCTCCCCAACCCGAAGCGGCCAGGTTCTCATTGAGATGCTTGATTTGCGTCTCCCAGTATTGTTGAAGCTTGGATAAATGAAGCGGCAGATTCTTGATAAAGTCGTTGATTTCCACGACCAGGAAGGGGACGATCCACGCCAGAACCAGGGCCAATATGGCGCCGATAACCAGAAGAACCAGAAGTACTCCCCAGCGTCTCCGAACTTTCCTCTCTTCCAGAAAAACCACCAGCGGGTCCAGAAGACACGCAATGATCGCCCCGGCAGCCAGCGGAATCAGGACGGCTGAGAGCTTGCTTGCCAGCCAGGCGCCTCCCCAAATCAGAAAGAGGCCCATCGAGACCAATACGCCAATCGCCAGGGCGGTCAAGCTATGCCACAACCATCTGGCCTGCTGTTCTGTTGGTTTCGGAAAATCCATCCTGCTCCCATCCCGTTTGCCCCTGCCTGTTCAAAATCCTTCTTACGGTAACAGGCGATGCAAAGAGGCTCCCGTACAAGAATGAGTCTCCGAAAACGCCCCCGAATTGTCAATCCTAAACATCCATGTCCATTCCTGCATCCTCACTGGATGCCTCCCCGGTGCGCCCTACTTTTGAGGTACTGCTTCTAAACCCCCATCCTGCACCAGGGCTATGCGACGGGGATTAAAAGAAACTGCCTTTTCGACGATCCATCTCGGCTCCGCTGGCCGATGTTCCTTCGCGGATCAAAAAGCAGAATCGGACACCCCGGGATCGAGCCGTGTTCAGGGCATTCCTAATTTGGCTAAGATCGGAAACGACTTCCGATGGAATATTTTCAGCAACATGAGGTTGCAAAAGGCGTTCAAGTGTATTTAGCGCCTCATCCGGAGGGAACCAGTTCAGCGTCTCTCCGCGAATCATGTCGTCGCCAGAAGCAAATTCAGATAAAGGGCGCACGCCCAGTTGTAACGCGGTTTCATCAAGTCGCCGCGAATACAAGAGTAGGTCTTTACCTCTCAAAAACGTGGTGATATTTCCCAGTGGGCGTTCAAAATAAGGAACTAACCTCGCTCTTAATTGATCACGAATGCGCTGAGATGCAATCCATGCAAGAAATACGAACACAGACGTAGTAACAGCCGCCGCAGCGGGCTCGCCTTTTGCTCTGAAAAAAGAAAGCAAACAGAATCCAGCCGCTGCTCCGACGATTACCAACAGGGCAGCAAACCTTGCAATGATTCGTAAAATGTGTTTTCGATGCTGCCGATAGAACACTTCGGCAAACATCGTTTTTTTGGTGGATTTTATTGTGGTTAAGCTCATGCCTGGGACTTTGATTTATTTAATCCCAAGACCAACCTGGACTGGCTGTCTGGCTCCCGTGCGATTCATCCGACAGAAACGAGCACAACGTACTCGTCCTTTATGTTCGATAGAATATCCGCAATCCTCTCAGCTGCAGCCTTCATTGTGCCCAGATGGCTGTAAAGGTCATACTCAATTCCATCTTGCTCGCAGAGTTGGCGAAGCTTCAATTCGTCAAAGACAACGGCGCGGACGGCAGCGTGACGTTCACGGTCTTCATCTGTAAA
>CAZSTC010000099.1:0-7026 GCA_964609795.1 uncultured Verrucomicrobiota bacterium | reverse complement strand
GGAGAACCCTTCATCGCCGAAAAGGAAGAAATGGATATTCTCCGGAAGATTGAAGGCGACGGAAGATTCTATAAATTGCAGGAAATCTAAGCTGACCTTGAGTTAGCAATAAAACAAAACGGAGCCGAAGACATGACACTGTTTTCGGCTCCTGTTTTTTGGTTTGGGTTCGGGATGGTCTCCCGATTAAAGTCGGTTTACCACCAACTGCGGCTCTCTTCTGAAGAAGGGTTGCGGTAAGTCTGGATGAGGAGCTGGCTGCGGGCAGAGGTCAGCGCCATGATAAATTCGTCGTAAGTCTGGAAGCGGTCGTCCGGGTTTTTGGACAGTGCACGCATAATCGCCTGGCTTGTGGCCTCGGTAATGCTGTCGATAGCATGATTGGGAGGAACTACCGGCGACTCCACATGAGCCATAATGACCTCTTCAACCGTCGGCGCATCAAAGGGAACGCGGCCGGTGAGCGCATGGTAAAGGGTGCCGGCCAGGGAATACATATCCGCCAGGAAATCCTCACGCTCGCGGCGGATTTTTTCCGGAGCAATATAGTAGGGGGTGCCCCAGACCTCAGCTTCGCCGCCTTCCACGTTTTCTTCGGCAATTGCCAGTCCGAAATCGACCAGCTTGGGCTCGCCGTCTTTATTAAAGAGGATATTGGCCGGCTTGACGTCGCGGTGGAGAAGGCCGTGCCGATTGGCGCAATCCAGTGCCGAGGCGATCTTGACGCCGATATCCAGGACGCTGAGCTCGGGGACGGCCTGGCTGCTCTCGATCCAGGAATCCAGACTGCCGCTATTGGCCAATTCCATCACGAGATAGCGGTTATTTTCGGATTCATCAAAGCTGTAAATATGAATGATGTTGCTATGGCTCAAACCAGCGGCGGCCTTGGCTTCCCGCAGGAAAGCTTTTACCGATTCGGGGTCGTTCACGAGCTCCTCCTTCATCAGCTTGACGGCCACTTCCCGCTCAAGCATCGTGTCAAAGGCGCGGTAAACGGTCCCCATTCCTCCCTGCCCTACCACGTCGCGTAACTCAAACTGGCGCAGTTTCATCGGCATCATGATCGGGTGCCCGCATTTGGAGCAGGAGGTATAGCTCAAAGGGGGCAGGTTATCCTGAATAAACACCTTGGAGCCGCAGCCGACACAATTTACCATTTTCAGAGAGACTTTTTCGCCATTATCACTCACGTGTAAGATTCTAGCATGATTCCTGCCAAGCGACAAGAATGCAGAAAAGAGTTGAGCTTCAATGCTGCACCGGAGACAATAGAGAGCAGAGTTCTCTGCACAGGTGGTGAATATCTCTGGCAGGCAAAGAGCATGAGGCGTTAAGAGAAAGTGCATATTCCGGATCATATCGTAGAGCAAATCCGCAATGCCAGCGATATTGTGGAGGTGATCGGCGGATACCTGCCCCTGAAAAGAAGGGGCCGGGAGTTTATTGCGCTTTGTCCCTTCCACAACGAGAAGACCCCGAGCTTCAACGTCATCCCGCATAAACAGATTTTTTACTGCTTCGGCTGCCATAAGGGCGGCGACGTCTTCAAATTCCTCAGCGAATACGAAAGCATCTCCTATCCGGAAGCGATTCAGCGGATGGCAGATCGGGCCGGAATCGAGATTGAGTTCGAACAGGGTCCTGACAGCCGGGAGCGTGCCCGCAGAGACACCCTTTACCGCATCCATGAGGAGTTCACCCACTACTGGCATGAGCAGCTCCTGAAGTCGCCCGAGGGGCAGATCGCCCGCGATTACCTGGTGCAGCGCGGCGTGAGCGAGCAATCCACACAGGATTTCCGCCTGGGCTATTCGCCTCTGGCCTGGGAGGATACGACGAGGCTGGCACAGCAGTTAAACCTGGATTTCAATTTACTGGTGGAGTCGGGACTGGCGCTCCAAAAAGAGGGACGCACCGGAGGATTCGGGCGCTTCCGCGGGCGGCTCATGTTCCCCATCGCCGATGATCAGGGACGCGTGATCGGTTTCAGCGCGCGGGCTCTGTACCCGGAAGATTCCAAGATGGGTAAATATGTGAATTCGCCCGAGACGCCGCTCTTCCACAAAAGCAATGTCGTTTTCGGTCTGGACCGGGCCAAGCGGGAAATCATCCAGAAGCGCTGCGCCATTATCTGCGAAGGGCAGTTGGACTTAATCGCCTGCCATGCAGCCGGTTTCAAGAATACGGTCGCGCCGCAGGGAACCGCCTTCACGCTGGAGCAGGCACGCATCCTGAAACGCCTGGCGCCGGAATTGATTCTCTGCTTTGACGGCGACGAGGCCGGGCAGAATGCGGCAGTGAAAGCGCTCGACACATTCCTGAGCGCGGATCTCAATGCGCGGGTCGCTTTCCTGCCTGAGGGCTCAGACCCCGATAGCTTCATCAAAGCCTATGGGGCTGAGGCTTTTGGCGAATTAATCAAGAGGTCCCGGGAATTCTTTGATTTCTACCTCAGCCGACTTTGCCAACAGAATAACAAAGATTCGGACCGGGGCCGGCTCCAGATCGTGCGCTCCATGGGCGAGGCGCTCCGCAAGGCCAATCAACCGCTCCTGACAGACACCTATGCCCAGAAAACCGCTCAGCTTCTCGGGGTAAGCCCGCAGACGGTTCTGGATGAATTCGTCCGGCAGAAAAAGTCACAATCTTCTGCCGCTTATCCTGTTGAAAGAGTGACGAACCGTCCCGATACGGATGCTTTTTCCGATGAAGGCGTCCCTGCCGCCGTGGAATATACGCCTCCGACGCCGCGGGAACGGTGGCTCCTGGTGCTCTTCCTGATGAATGAGAGCGAGTGGGACTGGATGGCGCATGGATTCCAGCCTGAGTGGGTGAAAAACTCCTGTGTTCGAGAGATTATCGTAGCGGCGCTGGATCAGCATTGCGCCGGGGAATACTCCCCACATCATCTTTTGCAGAGCTTTCCGGACCCGTTTTCCCAACAGTTGCTCTGCTCGGCCATGGCTCAAAACGGAGAAGTGATTCCTGAGCCGGCCCGGCAGCTCCGGGAGCTTATCCAGGCACTGCGCTCCCAGCACTGCGATCACCTGCTGCGTTCGCTGAACCATAGCCTGAACGCACCGGGCATCTCCGTGGAGGAGCAGACGGAGCTCCTGCAGCAAAAGGAGCGGATCCGCCAAATCCGCAACTCTCCCCTCTTTGGGGTGTAATATAGGAGGCCGTCGAAATCCGGCGCCTTACTCCTTGGATTTTTTATAACAAGCTTAATTGGAAAGAGTAATGAAAAGAAACTGGATTAAAATCTGCAGTGTAGTGGTGTTTTGCGGCTGGCTGGCCGGCAGTATTGACGTTTCCGGCTCCCCTGCCCCCGTGAGTCAAAGCGATGATGTACGGCGCGATGCCGTTGTGCTGGCGGTGGAAAAAGTCATGCCTGCCGTGGTCAATATCAGTACCGAGACCGTCGTTCAGCGGCGCAATCCCTTTGACGATCTCTGGCGCGATTTCTTCGGTCCCTACTATGGACGCAACAGCGAAGTTCGTTACAGTCTGGGCTCCGGGGTTATTATTGATGAAGAAGGCTATATTCTAACCAATCTGCACGTTGTCCAGCAGGCGACCCGGATATGGGTCTCTTTTTCGGACGGACGGAAACTGGAGGCCGAGCCGGTTTCGGATTTACGCCACAGCGACGTGGCGCTGCTGAAACTGAAAACTGAAAAAGACGAGCGCTTCACTGCCGTAGCTTTCGCGCAGGAGGATGATCTGCTGCTGGGGGAAACGGTCATCGCACTAGGGAACCCCTTTGGCCTGGGCGGCTCGGTGACTCGCGGCATCCTGAGCAGCAAAAACCGCCGGCCGCTGGTGGAGAATGCTGAAATGGACGTTCAGGATTGGCTCCAGATCGATGCGGCAATTAACCCGGGCAACAGCGGCGGACCCTTAATCAACCTGGCCGGCGAATTGATCGGCCTCAACGTGGCTGTCTACAGTAAAGGCGACGGGATCGGTTTCGCGATTCCCATTCGGGCCGTCTCCGAGGCGATGTCTCTGATGCTCACCCCGGAAAGCGTGGGCAACCTCTGGTTCGGTGCGGTCATGGAAGGCCGAGGGGAAATCTCCATTAAATCGGTTGAGATCGGCAGCCCGGCAGAAATAGCCGGCATCCAGCCCGGTGACATTCTCGAAACCATCAACAACACCCCCGCCAAGGGTCTTCTTGAAGCAAACCGCCTCATCCTCAAAGCAAGCGAGAATTCCAGGCCGGTGAACCTCTCCCTGAAACGCGGAGAGGCGACTAAGAAGGTCATCGTCAAGCTCCTCCCCGAATCCGAATATTTCAATGAGGAGTATCTCCAAAAACGCCTTGGGATGAAGCTCGAAAAGCTGACGCCCGAGATTGCCGAAACTCTGGGAGTCCAGATGATGGATGCTTTCGGCGTCATGGAAGTTCAGAGCGGCAGCTCCGCCGATAAGGTGGGGATTCGGCCGGGAATGCTGATTTACGGACTGGATGGGGAAGCCCTCTCCGATACGGTCAAGTTTGCCCGTGCTCTGCATAAAAAGGGCAAGGACCAGAAGACCCGCCTCTCGGTGCGCATCCAGCGCAGAAGCGGCAACTTTATTGAATCGCGCAATGCCGAGGTGGAAATCACTTTGCAATAGACCGGACCTCTAAACGTTCTTTTTGCCCGCCCGGCGGTTAAAAGGAAAGAGACCTCCAAAGAAGCAGATGATGCACTTTGGAGGTTTTTTGTTATAGAAGGAACGCTTCCTCGGGAATCTCTTTATTGCTCTTATTAAAAAACGGATTGACATATCGACTATTAAAAGATACGGTGCATATGGGTTGATTGGGTTTAGAACGTGTTTGAGGATTTTCCCGCGCTTGTGAGAATAGAACGCAGGAGAATCAGCTTAAAATAACATGTATCTGGAGGATCAGCTTTTTGACTCCGGGATTTCCCGGGGTTGAAATAAACCTGAAACGAAAATAAGTATATGAAAATAACTCAAAAAATAAGTGGAGCGGCTCTGGCCTTGAGTCTGGCGCTCTGCAGCAGTTATGGTTTTTCAGGCGGTGAAGGGACGGAGGAAAATCCGTGGCTCATCTCCACTCCGCAGGAATTGGCATCTCTAAGCCAATACACAGGAGAAGCCGGTGCAGGCAAGTATTTTTCCTTGTCGAACGACATCACTTTCAGCGAAGCGGATTTCGCGGCCGGAGGTGATTTTTACAATGAAGGAAAACTCTGGGCGCCCATCGGCACTTCAGAGAATGATCCTTTCCGGGGCCACCTGAACGGACGGAATTTCACCATTAGCGGTTTGAAAATAAACCGATCGGGAGAGGCTAACGTCGGTCTTTTTGGAGTCATCAGCGGAAGCACAATCCGCGATCTGGTTATTATCTACGCATCCCAGGCGAGCTCAGTCGATTACACCGGAGGACTCTCAGCAATCGCGGAAAGCGCGACTGCCCTGAACGTCAAGGTCAAGGGCAGTCTGAGTACATCAGACACGTATGGGGATGCGGGGGGCATCTTCGGCAATACGAGGGGAGAAACCGTCTTGAGCTCCTGCGCGATGGAAGGAACCCTCAGCGGCAATTACAGCCAATGGGGAAACAGTGCCTCAGTGGGCGGTTTAGTCGGAAAAAACAATGGGCCTCTGGAGGTAAATTACTGCCAGGTGGATGCCACTATCAATAATACTTACACTGGCGGAGGAATTATTGGCTACGACTGCCATAACTCCCAGATTACCGGATGCCAGGTCACCGGCGAAATCACCGGCACCGGTTATCTGGGCGGAATTATCGGCAACACCTATTATCCCAACGATTACCCTTCCTATTCAAACGTCATCGAGAACTGCTCGGTCGCTTTGAATATCACGGGTTCGGCCCCGGCGAATTATGGAAGCAGTATGGTGGGGGGCATGATCGGATACACTGCGCTGAGATATATCACCGTCAGAGGTTGTAATTACACAGGCAACCTCTATGCAAACGTACCCGCAGGAGAAGCCTGCCTGGGCGGAATGATCGGCGTGGCTACAAGCTGCATTATGACGATAGAAAACTGCCGCAGCTCGGGCAAACTCGATGGAACCGTCCGCAGTACGGGCTATACCTGGCTTGGACTGGATACCGTCTATGCAGGCGGCATCGTCGGTTTTGCCAAATGCAACACGGTTTGGGGACCTGTCGTGGTGAAATCCTGCTATGCCTCCACAGAAATCACCGGCAACAGCGTCGCCAATATCACGGCTGGCGGACTATTCGGAGCGCTTATCGGCGGATATTACAATGCAAATAAGCTGGTCGATGAAATCGTTGGCTGCGGAAGCGACGGGAAAATAACGGCCACCGGGACAGGCTCAACCTCTTACCAGCTCAGAATCGGCGGGCTTATCGGAAGACTGGAGCAGGTAAACCTCACCGATTGCTATGCCATGAACGATATCTCGGTGAGTTCATCGCCTGTCTACAGTCTGGGGAGTTTGGTAGGGGCAGGCACAAGCGCCCATATACGCAAGAGCCACGCCCTGGGCAATATCGAAGTCACGCCCACCAGCTACCGCAATGGTTTTCTGGGAGGCATCCTCGGGAAAAACACCGGCTCAACCGTATCTCAGTGCGTGGCGCTCTCGAGCTCTTTACATGGAGCTCCCGCCCCGGACGAAGCGGGACCTCAAATCCATCGAATTGCTTCGGGCGATGCAACCGGCTTGAGCCAAAACTATGCTCGCGGCGACATGGTCAAGCTTGCGGGTGAAACTCCTGTCCCGAGCATTGATGACCTCAACGGCCCCGACGGTCTAGGCAAAACAGCGGAAGAGCTCGCCTCTCAGAAAACCTATGAGGCTTTAGGTTGGGATTTCCAGACTACCTGGAAAATGGATGTCGAGGGCTACCCGATGCTGACCTGGAAACTTCCGGATCCCTCTCCGGTGATTACCGAGCAACCGCTCCCGGTTACAGTCACGGTGGGAGAGAACGCCACCTTCAGCGTCACGGCTACGGGTGCAGAACCGCTCAGCTATCAGTGGTACAAAGATGGC
>CAZSTC010000098.1:0-7188 GCA_964609795.1 uncultured Verrucomicrobiota bacterium | reverse complement strand
ACATAACCCACGACATTGGAGGAATAAATGGTCTCAGCAGAAGCGGTGACTGCCGTCACTGCCAGGGCTGCACCTACAAGTAATACTTTTGTTTTCATAATTACTCAAACATCACATGTGAACCTTGCTGACAAACGTCGTCCATCGGCGTGGGCTCACCATTTGCTCACACAACTTTTTTCAGGTCAGGTCACCCGACCTTGAGCTGTGCCTCACGAAAAATATACGCTCTTAGGTGAAATTCGCAAGAAAAAATTTCATTTCCAAACACTTTCGGGGCGAGGAATATTCATAAGCAATTCTTAATGAAGAAGATGCGAACATTACAAAATTGTAATTTTTTTTATAGAAAAGGGGTTGCAAGGCCCCTTTATTGCGCCAAAATCGCCCCAAAATGGCCCGGTTTATTACAGAATTGTAATCCTTTAGAGGTTGCCTCTTTTCTTGAAAAGGTGTTATTTGGCGGGGTGGCTCGTGCTGGGACAGCAGGTCTACATTTTTGTCCTTCACTTTCAATGGCCCTATGCCTTAAGTCTTATCCCCGGTTAGCGTAGGCTGACCCCCAAGGGGATTTTTTATTTTTCAAAGTGATTTGTCCCGTTTGCCGCGTGTATTGATGCAGAGTCGCTGTAGCTATTCTGGAATTTGGAAGGTCGCCTATCCGCTCATTATTATGAATGCGGGTTTGACGATCATGCACTTCTGCGACCGCAAATTCCTTGCGATGAATTCGCCTCAGGAGGTAGCCGCGGCGCTGCCAGCCGGAGTGCTCTCCTTTACTCTGACCTCATTTTTCCTGGCGCTCTCTTCCTATACGGCAACGGTCGTTGCGCAATATTTCGGCAAAGGGGACAGCGCATCCTGCGTGAAGGCTGCCTGGAATGGATTTTATCTGTCGCTGGGCTCTGGGCTCCTGGTTCTTTTCGTGATGCCCTGGCTGGGGCTGGGATTGATTGAGTTCAGCGGCCATGCTCCGGAAATCAGAGCGATGGAGCGTGATTATTTTATTACGTTGATCCCGAGCGGCGCCTTCATGTGTATGAGCGCGGCGCTGATCTCGCTTTTCAGCGGTGTGGGCAGAACCCGCCATGCGGCCTTCGTGAATTTGACCGCGTGTAGTCTCAATGTGGTTTTGGATTACATGCTGATTTTCGGCAAGTGGGGAGCTCCGGCAATGGGGATTCGCGGTGCGGGCATCGCTACCAGCGTTTCGGCGGCCTGCACTTTTCTTCTGGCGGCTCTGCTCTTCTGGTTTCAGGATCAGGCCCGGTATCCCACCCGTTCCCAGCGTAGTTTTTCCTGGGTGGAGATACGGCGTCTCTTTCGGTTCGGGAGCCCGGCCGGGTTGCAGATTTTTTCGGATGTGGGTGCTTTTACCGCATTTACTTTCCTGATCGGTCTTATCAGCCAGGAGGCGATGGTGGTAGCGACGATTGTGCTGACGATCAATCATCTGGCTTTCAACCCGATGCTCGGTTTGGCCGATGCCACTGCGATTCTGACGGGTCAGTTCATGGGGGCCCGTCATCCGAATCTGATCTACCGGCTGATCTTCCGCTCCTGGCTCATGGCAGTTATCTACATGGGGCTTATGGGTCTATTCTATCTCCTCTTGCCGGGTTGGCTTCTCAATCAATTTGCCCCGCAGAGCTATGACGGCTCGATCTCCTTTGACAAGGTGGTGGAGCAGGGGAGGTCTCTCCTCCTCTTCGTTCTGGTCTACAATTTTTTCGATGCCACGAAGTTCGTCATCATGGGGTTGCTCAGGGGTGCGGGCGATACCCGGGCCTGTGTCGTCATTACGACCCTATGCGCCTGGGGGCTGATGATTCCCGGCATGGCGATCCTGATTTTTTATTTCAAAGTGGGGCTTACAGGTGTCTGGCTCTATTGTTCCTGCTGTGCCTTTCTGGAGGCTTCGTCCTATTACTGGCGCTTCAAGACGGAGAAATGGAAGAAGATCAAAGTGATCGAGCATGCCCCGGCGGCGGCAGAGCCCTCTATCGTGAAGGAGATTATTTAAAAATCCGCTATTGAACATTGGGGCACTCCTCTTTATCCTTTCTTTTTTGCGTTGTCTGCAAACAAGCGCATTTACAATCAAGAATTTGAAATGAAGATCACGCTCAATTGGCTTAAACGATATACTGATTATCAGGGAACGCCCGATGAATTGAAGGAGCAGCTCACCCTCCTGGGCATGGAGGTAGAGGATATGAAGCGGACCAGCGCCGGCTTTGATGGGATCGTCGTCGGGCAGGTGCTTGAAAGCAAGCAGCATCCCAATGCCGAAAAGCTCTCTGTCAACCGCGTCGCTGATGGCCGGGGAGAGCGGACCGTCGTCTGCGGGGCCAGCAATTTCAAGGTCGGCGATAAAGTGCCTCTGGCTTTGCCCGGATGCGTGATGCCCCAGATTGATCCCAAGGAAGAGCCTTTCATGATCAAGGTGAGCAAGCTGCGCGGGGTCGAGAGCCAGGGCATGATGTGCAGCGGCCGTGAGCTGGGATTATCCCAGGATCATAGCGGGCTCATGATCCTGCCTGAGGATGCGACCGTGGGCCAGCCTTTCTCCGAGTACCTGGGCCGGGGCAAAGGAGACGTGACTTATGATATGGAGATCACCCCCAATCGCCCCGATTGGAATAGCGTGATTGGCATCGCCCGGGAGATCAGCGCCCTGACCGGAATGCCTTTGACGATTCCTCCCGTTTCCGATGAAGCGCTGGAGGCGATCACCGATCCCGATCAGCCGATTGAGAACTATGTGGGAGTTCGCCTGGAGGATGCCGAGCTCTGTCCGCGTTACGTGGCCCGGGTGATTCGCGGCGTCAAGGTCGGGCCCAGTCCTGATTGGCTCCGGGAGACTCTCGAAAAGGTCGGTCTGCGCAGTATCAACAACATCGTTGACGTGACCAATTTCATCATGCTCGAGACGGGCCAGCCGCTTCATGCCTTCGATTACCATCTGCTCAAAGCCGCCGAAGGAGCGTCCAAGCCGATGATCGTGGTGCGCCGTGCTGCCGAGGGTGAGAAGTTCACGACGCTGGATGGCGAGGAGCATACTTTGAGCGCGGAGATGCAGGTCATCGCCGATGAAACCCGCGCAACGGCTCTGGCCGGCGTGATGGGCGGCCTCAATACCGAAATCAATGACCAGACGGTGGATGTGCTCCTGGAGAGCGCCTGTTTCAAACCGCAGAATATCCGCGCGACTTCCAAAAAACTGGGCTTGCGTACCGATGCCTCCTACCGTTACGAACGCGGTTCGGATGTCGGGATTTGCGAGTATGCCAGCCGTCGGGCGGCTCAGCTTTTTGTGCAGCTAGCCGGCGGAAAAATCTGCAAAGGCGTCGTGGATGCCTGGCCGGTGCAGCCGAAGGAGAAGAAAATCACTCTGCGCTATGAACGCACGGATGCGCTCCTGGGGGTAAGAATCGCTCCCGCAAGACAAAAAGCTTTCCTGGCAAGCCTGGAATTGACTCCGGTGCCTGAGGCGACTCCTGAATTGGAGGCTTCGCAGGTGACCGTGAAGATACCGACTTATCGCGTCGATTTGAAACGTGAGGCCGACCTCATTGAAGAAGTGGGCCGCCTCTACGGTGTGGATAAAATCCCTTCGCGCCTCATGATCGGCTCCCTGGGCTCGAACCCTTATGATAAGGTGGTTGATTTCCTCAACGACGTTCGCTCGCTCCTGGTCGGACTGGGTTTCTACGAGACCCAGGGCCAAACCCTAATTTCCAAAACCTCGGCAGAGTGTGTCTGCCCGCATCCGGTGGAGCTCAAGAATCCGCTCAGTAACGACATGGATGTGCTGCGCCCGAGCCTCCTGCCCGGCCTCCTTACCTGCGTGACGCACAATATCAACCACGGCACTTCGGATGTGGCGCTCTTTGAAATCGGGCGCGTCTTCATTCCCTCCAATGGGAAGCAATATACGGAGCAGCTCAAGTTGGCGCTTGTCATGACCGGTCAGCGCTCTCAACTTTTCTGGAGCGGTGCCGAGCGTTCGGAGAAATGCGATTTATTTGACTTGAAAGGCGCTCTGGAAGTTTTTGCCGAGCGGATGGGATTGAAGGGTTTCGTCTTCAACCGTTCAGAGGAGCCGCACCCGCTCTTTGTGGAGTGGGGCAAGATCGTTCAGGGCAAGGCGGAGCTGGGACGTTTCGGGCAGGTTTTCCCGCCGCTGGTGCGCAAGATGGATATGCGCGACCCGGTCTTCATGGCGGAGTGGAATCTGGAGCTGGTTCAGGCCCGCAGCAATTCGGCCCGCAGCTTCAAGCCGATAAATGATTTTCCGGTTAGCCGCAGAGATGTCGCCATGCTGGTCGATTCAGGCGTGACCCATGACTCGGTGATGGTCGTCGTCAAAAAAGCGAAACCCTCATTCCTGGAAAAGGTGGAGCTCTTCGATATCTTCAAGGGCAAAGGAATCCCGGAAGACAAGAAGAGCATGGCCTATGCTTTCACCTACCGCCACAATGAGCGCACCCTGACGGAGCAGGAGGTCAATAGCGACCATCAGAAGGTCCTGGAGAGCCTCCAGAGTAATCTCCACGCGACCCTGCGTTAGGCTTCCGAGACTCTTTGACCTTTATCGGGCGGCAGAGTAGAATCTACAATAGACTATGGGCAAAAGTATGCAGAATGTTGTTTCCAGAAGCGGACGCTTTTCAGAGGGACCGGCGCAGATCGTGGCCGAGTTCACCGAATCCATCTCCTTTGATTATCAGTTGGCGCAGGCCGATATTGCCGGCTCCAAGGCTCATGCGGAGATGATTCATTCACTGGGCATCCTCAGTGAAGAGGAAAACCGGGCCATTCAGACGAACCTGGATGAAATCGCCCGGGAGATCGCTCAGGGGACTTTTGTCTGGAGACCGGAGCACGAGGATGTCCACATGAATATCGAGTCTGAGCTGACCCGCCGCACTCCGGCCGGTGCCAAACTCCATACGGGCCGCTCGCGCAATGATCAGGTGGCCGTGAGTATGCGCCTGTGGCAGCGCGGTGCGATGCAGAGCCTGGGTGAGAGCCTCCTCAAGGTTCAAAAGAGCCTGTTGGCTTTGGCGCAAGAGCATTCGGATGTGATCATTCCCGGCTACACTCATCTTCAGAGAGCTCAGCCGGTCTATTTTGCTCATCATCTCATGGCCTACATGGAGATGTTTGACCGCGATTATGAACGCCTGGGCGATGCCTATAAACGGGTCAATGTCTGCCCGCTGGGGGCAGGCGCTCTGGCCGGCAGCACACTGCCACTGGACCGGGAAAAGGTCGCCCTTCTTCTAGGCTTTGTCGATCCGGAGGGACGCCCCCGGGTGTCGCGCAACTCCATGGATGCGGTCAGCGATCGCGATTTCATGGTCGAGCTCTGCGGGATTTGTTCCCTGATCGCCGTTCATCTGTCGCGGCTTTCTGAAGATTTCATCCTCTGGAGCAGCAGCGAATTTGATTTTATCCGCGTCTCAGACGCCTTCACTACCGGCTCTTCGCTGATGCCGCAAAAGAAGAATCTGGACGTAGCCGAATTGAGCCGCGGCAAGACCGGCCGCGTCGTGGGCAACCTCATGGCCCTGCTCACGCTCCTGAAGGGTTTGCCCATGACCTATAATCGCGATCTCCAGGAGGATAAGGAGCGGCTCTTTGACAGCTTCAAAACCGTCCGACTCACCCTGGAAATCTGGGCCGCCATGCTTCGCGAAGTGACTCTGAAGAAGGAGCGTTGCCGCCGGGCGGCTTCCGACCCCGCTCTTCTGGCCACCGACCTGGTGGATTATCTCGTGCGTAAAGGGGTCGCTTTCCGTCTGGGCCATCATGCCGTGGGAGAGCTTGTCGCCATGGCTGAGAAGAAAGGTGTCCTCCTGAACGAACTTTCGCTGGAGGAATTCCGGCAGGTGAACCCGCTTTTTGAAGCCGATATTCTGGAGACCTTCCAATTGGAAAAAGCGATGAGCAAGAAAACCTGCGTCGGCTCCGGCGGCACTCAACCGATGAACGCCGAGTTCGCGCACTGGCAGGAACGCCTGGGAGCCTACTCTATTGGCTGCGAAAGGCCCTAATTTGCGCCCTTCCGAGGAGACAACGCAAAGGAGCCACGGGATGAAATCCAAACCTCCACAGCTCATGAAGCTTCTCAAAGAAGTCTCTCGCTCGTTCTACCTGACGATGCGCGTGCTGCCCGGCTCCATTCGTATGCAGATTTCTGCTGCCTACCTCCTGGCGCGTGCCACCGATACGATCGCCGATACGGAGCTGATCCCGGCGGAGGTGCGCGTTGAAGTATTGCAGCGGTTGCGTGCGGCGATTCTGGCCGGCCAGAGCAGCTCATTTGTCGAAGGCGATTCGGAAGTCTCGGCTTTGCTTCAGGCGCAGGCAGAGACTTCGGAGAAAACCTTGCTCGAGAATGTCGGCGAGGTCATCCGCAGAGTCGAGAAATTTTCAGCCGAAGACCGGGCCGATATCCACGCCGTCCTGGAGACGATTACCGAGGGGCAGTTGATGGACCTCCAACGCTTCGTCGTGGGACGTGAGCCCGAGACGGTTCGCGCGCTCCAGACCGAGGAAGAGTTGGATGAATATACCTACAGCGTGGCAGGCTGTGTGGGCGAATTCTGGACCCGGATTTGCCGCCGCCATCTCTATCCCCGGGCGGTGATCAACGAAGAGAAACTTTTTGAAAACGCCATCCATTTCGGCAAAGGATTGCAGCTAGTCAATATCCTCCGGGATCTGCCCGCAGACCTGAAGAACGGCCGCTGTTACCTGCCCGAGGAATCGCTCCGAAAGCTCGATCTCTCGGTCGATTCGCTCAGGAATCCCGATTCCTATCCCTTCCTGCGCACCTACTATAAATGGTACCTGGCTAAGGCGCTTTTCTACCTGCAGGATGGCGCGCAATATCTGGAGGATACCCCCGGGCGCTGGCGGACCTGGCTCATGCGGCTCGGCTGCACCTGGCCCATCCTGATCGGTGCCAAAACGCTCAAGCTCCTAGGGGAAACCAACCCGCTCGATCCCTCCCAGAAAGTGAAGGTCACCCGCAAAGAGGTGAAGTCGATTCTCTTTTCAACGATTCTGCGCGGGTTCATCCCCGGCGGTTGGAAGGATCTTTTCGAGCAGACTTTTAAAGAGGCCAATCGCAGCGTCGTCTGTCACAACCGGACCGTGCTGCCCCACGACGAGCCC
>CAZSTC010000097.1:0-7462 GCA_964609795.1 uncultured Verrucomicrobiota bacterium | reverse complement strand
CCAACCATCTTCATCAAGACAACCTCCGTCGCTATTGGCCATGAACTCTGTGATAGTGAGCCCCTGAGCCTGCAGGTGATAAGCCGGCAGCAGCCAGAAGGTCATCAAAAACAATCCGCACAATACGTAGGTCAAGGGAAAGCGTATCTTCATATTTTACAACACCGGTATCAGCACTCGATAATAGCAGGCACCTGCTTCTTCTAATTCGCCTTTTAATTCAATAAGCCCATCCTGGGTAACGGCCGGAATCTCCCGGAAAAGCTGCCAGCCCGCTTCCGGGTTCCGGTAAAACTCTACCCGATAGCTCCGGCCCTGTCAAGGGAAAGCGTATCTTCATATTTTACAACACCGGTATCAGCACTCGATAATAGCAGGCACCTGCTTCTTCTAATTCGCCTTTTAATTCAATAAGCCCATCCTGGGTAACGGCCGGAATCTCCCGGAAAAGCTGCCAGCCCGCTTCCGGGTTCCGGTAAAACTCTACCCGATAGCTCCGGCCCTGAACAGCCTGCAAATCCATCACGACCCAATCCTTCTCGGCTCCATCACGCTCAACGCGTACGTTGTGCAAGCAGAGATAATCCGTCGGATCACGCGGATCGGTGCCGGCTAGATACTCCCCGAGATTGCTCATCCGGTCGCCATCCGCATCCAGAGCGGCATCGCTCGGGTCATAGGGATCGAATCTGTAGTTAAGCTCCCAGAGATCGGGCATCCGGTCGCCGTCAGTATCCTGATCCTCGGGCGGCATCTCTTTGATATTGCGCGCGCCCGGAGTGGGTAGTTCAAAGGGATAAAGAGTCGGGCTTCCATCCGGGTAACGTCCCTGGGAAATCCCCTTCTTCTGAGTACCAAACGAGACGACATCCAGGAAGAGCGCTTGCGGAGAAGAGAGGATGATCTCTTCGCCCGAAGACGAGAGCTTGAAGTTCACATGATGGGCACCCTTCTCGAGCTCTTCATCGGCCATGATTTTAATCCAGGCCTGAGCCCCCGCGCCCAGATACGAGGCTTGCGGTATCCGGTATTGATTGAACCTGCTCGGGTCATCGCTCAGATAGTGAAGGCTCAAATCAACAGGCAGTTCCCCGGCGTTGTAGAGCTCGAACCAATCGCCGCCGTTCAGAGGCGACGCCATCCACTCGTTGATGAAAACATCCGCAGCGGATCCGAGCTTACAAAATTCATGAGGCTCGCCCGGTGTCGGATGAGAGAGCTGCCACTCTTGCCGGAAAAAGTCCACGCGTGAAATGGAGAGATCTTTTATCTGAAAACCATAGGTGACTGAATCGACCAGGGCTGCCCCGGCCGCCGAGCTGTCATAGAGATAGAGCGTTCCGCCCTCTGCACTCAGGTTGAAAGATGCGGCTCCCAAGAGTCCATCTTCCGAGCAGGCAATTACGAGGTAGGCCCCGGGCTGGAGCTGCGTCGATTCCGGGAAAACAAAGTAGTCTTCGGGAGCCACACCCGATATGCCGTTCATTTTTTTAGTTGTGAGCACCATCCCCGAAAGGTCTACAATCTCGTCTTCCGGATTGTAAAGCTCGACCCAATCAAAAATGTACTCCCCATCCAAGCTGAGATATTGAGAGGCTGCAAAAACTTCACTGAACCGCGGCCGCGCAAGGAGACTCACCCGGTGCGGGGTATAGCGCTCGACCAGAAGCTCTGCGCCCATCACCGCATCCGAGCTGCTCTTGGTATTCTGATGCAGCTCCACGGCGAACGTGTTCAGACCGCTCATCAGATTCGTCAGCGCGATTTCATAAGGTCCGTTGAGGCGCCCTTCTCCCGGAAGCGCAGTCGTCAGGTAATTCACATTGCCATTAGGCATATTGAGACGCAGCACCTCCACTCCATTGAGATAGAAAACCAGGCCGTCATCATAAATGGTATTGAGATTCAGAACCCAGCGCGACCCGGGCTCTCGCCACTCGGAGAGCATCGCTTCATCCACCATAAAAGTCGTCCGGAAATAGTGCGTAAATATTCCGGTTTTGATCTTCGTATTTGTGGGTCCGGGCAGCGGGTCGATTTCGTTATAGAAAAGAGCCAGTCCCTGAGGCCAGGATTGATCGTCATAACCAGAGTTTCTCCAATCGGTCCCCAAGTCCGTGCCGCTCTGATCGTATCTCCAGGATGCATCCATCGGCACGAGCTCGGTCGTCTCGATCTGCACCTCCTGCTGGGAAAGAACGACCGAGTTGGGCGAGCCCGGAGTCGGTGCGCTCAAGGCACAAATTCTCGCGGAGCCATCCGGAGAACGTCCGCTGGAAATATCCTCCCTCTCCGAATAGTAGACCACTGAATCAATCCTCGTGTTCCCGGAATCGAAAAGAGAGATGCTGCCCACGTCCGAGCTCAGCTTGAAGCTCAAGTGGTTTGCGCCCTGCTCCGGAGCACCGTCGGCAATAAAGAGAGAGTAGCCTCCCGGCGCAATAAACGTATAGGGAGTGATCGGGAAGAGTTGCGCTTCCGCCGTTGCATCCGAGAGATAGAGACCACCCAGATTGACAGGAAGCTCGCTCGGGTTGAAGAGCTCCACGAAATCGGCACCGAAAACGGATTGCTCCCGGGCCAGCCATTCATTGATTTTGAGGCAGGAGGGCTCGCCCATTTTCACGGCGATATTGGGCGCGGCCGGAGTCGGACTGCAGAGGCTCCATGCGTTGGCATTGACCCGACCCAGAGTATGCCCGCGAATCTGTGCGCCGTAGCTCACCTGGTCTACCGGCTCTTCATCGCGCATGAGGTAGATATTTCCACCCTCAAGGCTCAGAGGCAAATCCATCCCCACTTCCACCAGGAGATACTCGCCCGGAGAGAGAACGCTCCCGGGCAGGAACGCAACCCGTCCCGGAATGGAGGGGTGATCCGTCAGACTCCAGGTTTCCAGTTGGATATTTTCTGTGCCGGCATTGAAGAGCTCAATATACCCGGTATCAAATAGGAGTTCATTGAGGCGCAGACTCCCCGATTCATTCAGTACGGGGGAGGCATCGGCACGCACCTCCCAGGAACGAGAGCGAGCCACGGACATGGCTTGTCCCATACGTGGATCGTGGTCCCACATGCCGATATGTTTTTTGCCGGAGACTTCCAGAAAATAGGTTCCCTCTTCGGCAAGACTCAAGGTCAGCGGTTCGGTAATCGGATACTCCGGGCTCCACTGGCCGAACTCGCCATTGTGATTGATGCGGTAGCAATAGGCCAGGTAGCCAGCCCCTTGAGGGAACTTGGGCACCTCCACGCCGAAATCGTTGTAACTCGCGCCGATGGTCAGAGTGATCTCTTCATTCGGGCGAATCTCCTCGGGCTCGCCGGAAATGGAGACGCCTCTCTCCACCGTGAAGCCTTTATCGCGGCCATTCACCCCGGTTCCCCGGGCCGGAGAATCCTCACGCAATGAGAACCACTCTTTCATGATCTGCGCCTGGTCCCAGGTCTGGAAGTGCAGGGTCTCTTCGAGCTCGGGAACATAGATGAAGCCCGGATCCGAGGCTGAGTTATTGCCGCCGCGCGCCCACGGATATTGAGCGACCAGCTCCGGGCCCCAAGGCTCCTGCATGAGGTTGCCCTCGAAGGTCAGAACGGAAGCCTTGTGTTCGCGCAGCAATTTCTGAATATCATAAAAAATATTATCCCGCAGATAATGGCCCAGGCTCTCAGGGTAGCCGATGTCGCCGCAGCCGAGCATCCCGCAATCGGTATCTATGCCGCCTTCCGGAGTGACTCTCACCACCGTGTTGTGGGCAATCACATGGAAGTTGCCGTCCTTGGCTTTCACCGCATGGTCTACGTCATAGAATAAATTGCCAACAATATAATGGTTGGCTGTGGAGCCGGTTCCGCTTTCATCGCGGCCGCCGCTGATTGCCGAGGCTCCACCGAGGGAAGTATTAGCCTTATCCTTATGCGCGTGCATGAGGATATTGCCTTCAATCCAGCCCTGAACCCCATCCAAATCCAGGAGGTCATCGCCGCCGCCCATGAAGACATTTTCAATGAGCTGATATTTGGGAGAGAGCTCCCAGGGGCCATCGGTAATATCGGCAGGGTCATTGGCTCCGGAAGGATTCCCGAAATAATTCCGGTAGAAAACCGCCCGGCCGTTTTGCAAAGTTCCCTTCACCGCGCGCACTAACTGAACCGGACGGTCCGAGCCCGGGAAGCGGCAATGGCTAACCATGAGCGAGCAGCCTTCCATATTGAGATAAGTAACGCCCACGGTGCCGAATGTCAGATGGTCGAGGTAAAAACTCCCGTAAAGAGCATAGAGAAAGTAGGAGGTGTTATCTTTGACATGCACATAGGAGAAACGGTTCTCGGGGTTGCCCACTGCATCAGTCACCCCCACGTGATTGAGGAGAATATAGCGCCAGCGCTGTCCGCCGGGAACTCCGCAGAATACAATCGGTTTCTCGCGCGTGCCCTCAGCCAGAATGCGGGCATTCCTTCCCATAGAGACACGGACATTGGGGCCGAAATAAACGGCCGTGCCCGGCTCAATCTGCAACGTGATGCCCTTACCGATCATGAGGTCTGAATTGATCTGCCAGGGCCCCTCTGCAGCCGTCAATGTCGTATCTTCTTCCAGAGTCGCCAGGTTGATTTCACGCGGCAGGACTCCGGTCTCGTAAAGAATATAGCTCTCATTGTAGGCGATCTCTCTGCCCTCAGAATCATAGGCCTGAGTCACGAGCAAGTTCACGCCCGGATGCAAATTCAGTGCGATGCTCCACTCCCCTTTCCAAGCCGTATACTGAGCCGGGAGACCATTGACCAGAACCGAGCTCGTCCGCACCGCATCGGCTTTGCCCGAGAAAACAACATCTCGCTGGGTAACGGTGGGATAGCCCTTGGAAATTTCAAAAGTGGAAGTAACTTCAAACTTCCCGGGGATGAGCGAAAGAACATAAGCCACCTGGTTCGCATTAAAAGCCTTCATCCGCTCCACTTCCTTGGGACCCACCCAATCGCCCAGCACATTATCCAGAAGCGGGTTCAGATTCTCTGGAGCGAAAAGCCCCTCAGCCAATTCACGCAGCGTCTTGAGATAGAGCGGCGCAAAAGCATTGTGGGTAATGAAGCGCTTGACCACCGGCAGAGTATTCATCCGCCAGATACCGTCGTTGAAAATATTGGTCCTCATCCCGGAACCCAGGATCGAATCCAGATCATAGGAGAGCAGCCGGAAACGCCGGTCGAGCTTGCCGCAATACATCGCGTAATCTTCCCCGTAACCATTGGCCAGAGCCGTCTCCTGATTTGCCAGAAGCGTATTGACCGCGAAATAACGCATCCACTCATCCACGTCGACGATCTGCCTCACGCGGCTCTCGTATTCTTCATCCGTGGAATTATTGAGCGCGTCCAGAAGATCGATCAGGTCCGACCAGTCGTTCCCGAGGCTGTTATTCTGCTTCACGTAGGCATTGGTGTAGCTGTTCCAGTCAGTGCCTTTCCAGACGAGGTCCGCGGCGGCGATATCCCAGGAATACATGTGCCATTTACCCCGGTAGAGATTCCCCTGAGGGTCCAGCGGAAATTGCCGCGCGGCAAAATCGCTGTTGAGCACCTCCGCTCCCGCATAAGAACCAAACTGCGGCGCGATGGCGTTGGCCAGATTTTCGCCATTGACCCGAACCTGTATCGGACGCGTCTCGGCCATGGGGACTCCGGCCATGCGGCTCAACACGCTCCCCAACACCTGGCAATGGACATCGAGCGTATTGGCGTTTAAGTCGGTGCGGTCTTCCCAGGAGCGATCCCGGGGAATCTTGATGCGGATATTATGCGGCTTCCAACTGATTGAGCCGTTGCCGCGATTGCGAAAACCGCTCTGGTAAAATACTTCGGGCATCTGCCCGCCCGGCGCCTGATAAATCAAAGTGCCGCCAGCCAAAGCATCCGATGCACCGGAGGCCCAGAGCTTCTTCACCAGATAATCATACTCCACATTCGGCAGGATGACGCGCAGGAACGGCTGAGTCTGCCCGGCATCCACGCGCTCCTCATCCACCTGGAAAGCCAGCCAGGGAGAGCGGCCCTGATCATTCGGGAGCACTTGCGGATAGATGCGTTGAGGCCCCTCGCCGATCCGCGCCGTGAAATAAAACTCCACCACGGTCCCCAGCTTCTGAGCCGGGATATAATTGCTGAAAACACCGTCTCCGGCCACGGCGTCGCCGTGTTCGCTCAGGCTGCCGCTGTCAAAGAGCTGAACCACCGCAAACCGATGTCCCGAATCCGCCCGCCAGAAAACCTGCACATCCGGAGTCTCCGGCGAAAGTGTCGTGACGCGAACGCTCAGATTGATTCTCTCATCAGAACGGGGAACAATCGGCACATGCCGCGGATCGCTCAGGAGAGGCGCCTGCTCTTCCAAATTTGCGCTGACGCTGTTGATGCTGCCCGGGGTTCCTCCGGCGACCCGGCTGGATTCCCAGTTTTGGCCCAGGGATAGAGGCAAACGCGGATTCACCAGCTCGGCCGATTTGCCCAGCCCGGCATGTTCACAATTCCAAGTCCAGCCGTCGCGTTTATAAATTTCCTCATAAGTCAGCTCACGCCGGGCCCAGTCCCCCTGGTTCGAATAACTCACCGAGCAGATAACCACTCCGGCGGCATTGGCGAGCTCCACCTTTTCGCCATTCTTGGAGAGGTTGCCCGACCAGTTGCCCACCACGTTTTCCACGTCGGGATAAGCGAGGCCGAAAGCCTCCACATCCGAGGCGACCACCAGATAAGAACCGGCTTCGACCACCGTGCCGGCCGGGAAGGTATAGCTGATTCCCTTGGTGAAGCTCCAGCCGGAGATATCCTGGGGTACATTGCCCGGATTGTAGAGCTCAAGCCACTGCTCCGAGAGCTCTTCGCTGGCCGGATGATACATCAATTCATCAATGAGAAGCGTCTGCGCAAAAGCCGCAGACACGCCGACACCAGCCATTGCCAGCAACCCAAGTAAGCCGGAGAAAAAAGCTCTCTTCATTTTATCTACATTTTTTCGATGGACCCTCAGCCAATAAGAGATATTTTAGCCTGAAAGTGCCAAACCCGCAAGCCGCATCCTCTTGTCACCCGGCATCGCATCCGTAAACACAGCCAACATCAAAAGCCTTAGCTCTCTATTTCCCATCAAGCTTGACTGTATGAAGCTGAACCGGCACTTTGCCCGCAGTTTTCATGCCCTACAATATATAAAAAGCACCCGGTTGTCAGGCCGGATGCTCTTGTTAAGAACATTCTGTATTTCTCTGCTTAATCAATTATTCAGAGGAGACTGCCCGGTAGAATTTTTTATCGGCAGTGGGGACTGAAACCAGATAGGGGCTCGCCGTCTCGACCGGCTCCCAATCTTTCAGGTTCGTGCTGCTCTGCAACGCCCCGCCAAAAACCAGAGTCATCTCCACTTTTCCGTCTTTCACCGTCCGTTGAGAAACAAAAACCTCCGGCT
>CAZSTC010000096.1:0-7500 GCA_964609795.1 uncultured Verrucomicrobiota bacterium | reverse complement strand
CTCTGTCGGTTCATCGATAAAGTCGCCCCCAAGAAACTCATCCCCTTCCACACCAGCTACCCCCAGGGCTTCAGGGAAAAATACCCGAACGCCATCATCGGCGTGAGAGAAATTGAGGTGTAGGCTATTATATAATTTTTGAAGGCTCTTCGAAATCTGCACATGCCGTGAATGTTATATCTGCTGGATAAACGTAGACTTTCACTCCAAGTTTTTTTACTAATTCATTAGTTTTTGGATATGTATTTGGGTCTACCATATTGGCAGGAGTACTACCTTCAAAGATAAGAACTACACTTTGTATTTTTTCTAATTTATTATCATCATTAATAAATTTATTAAAATAAGATCTTAAATCATTTTTTTCTTTAGATTTATTTTCTTTAAATTTATTTATATATGAGTTTTTTATATCATTTATAAATATTTCTTTATTGATTTGTTTAGAATATGTATAAATCTCAAGTGCACATCGTAATAAGGTTTCATTGGATTTAGCAGCTTTCAATTCAATGAGAGAAATTATTCCTTCTTCATTTATGGAAACCATGTCTATTTTACCAATTTTCGCATCTTTATTACTTTGTTTTAATGGTATTTGATAATCAAACACAAAACCCAATTTTGGTATATCTTTCAAATAAACGGCCTTTGCTAAAATCTCCTCACCGCGATTTGTAAATTCTTTAATTATTCCATCGTGCCCCTCAACAAAATATCCTTGTTCGCGATTTATTATTTTTATTTTTTTACCGTTTTCTCCAAATATACTTTTCATATTTTCACACATATATAAAGAACAAACTTCTGTATATGGTAATTTAGTACCAACAGTTTTACCCGTATAATTAACTACATCTGATTTGTATATAAGTTCTGGTGAGTTTATTTCTTTTGATAATTTTCTAATTGTATCTCCTTCAGTATAGCCCATAATTCATCCTTTCCTTTAACTTGTGTTCTCTAACATTCATGGTTTAAAAAGGCTCGGTCTATGGGGCGGCTGCACTCGCAGACGCCCGTACTCGATGAAGCTTATTACTTCAGGTAATATTATTTTTGTAGACGCGAACCATCTATCTGTATCATTTTGTGAAAGGCAAGGGCAACCTCTTTTTTCAAAAACAGCGATTTATTTTTAAAAAAATGGAAGATCGGGAGGTGCTGAAAAGAAAAATGACTCGCTCCGGGTCAATCTCAGCCGAAACGAGTCATTGTATGTGAACGGAAATCCTTTTAATTTCCGCCGGCGGTTTTGTATTCGGAGAAGGCGATCAGGAGTTCGCGCAGTGATTCGAGGCGAGCCAACCGGTACTCTGCCGCGGCGCTTCGAGCCTTCAGGAGAGTCTCCTGGCTGATGTCTCCAGCCGCGTAGAGATTCTCACGGGTTTGGAGAATCGTCCCGAGCGCCGGAAGAATCTCCTTTTTCCAGCGCTGTTCATTGGAGAGAGCCAATTTTAGACTCCGGTAGGCATTCTCCCGGCGGCGATCCAGCTCCAGAGCCGTGAGCCGTTCGCGCTGGCGAGCCGCTTCCAGGTCGCTGCGAGCGGCCTCGACCTGAGCGCGTCCGCTGCTAAAAATCGGCAGCGGGATTCCGATACCCAGATCGACTCCATCTTTGCGCTCGGATTCCATCCGGCGGTAGAGGATTTCGACGTTGATATCGGGAATCCGTTTGGCTTTGGCCAGAGCCAGCAGCGATTCCCGCCAGGCGCTCTGAGCCTCGGCTTCCGAAAGGGCCGGATGCTCCGAGTCTCCGGATGGAAGCTCGGCGATTGAATCGAGTTCGGCAAGAGAGAGCGAGTTCTCCAGCGAATCGGCCAGGGAGAGAACCTGCCCGCCTTGCAGACCCAGGGCGACTCTCAGATCGCTCAAGGCATCCCGGTAGAGGGACTCTGCGCGCTCGGCTTCGGCCTGGGCTTCGAGCTTCAGGAGTGCCGCGGCTGCAACTTCATCGGCTGAAGCCTGCCCCAATTCCCGGCGAGCTTCGGCGATTCTATGCAACTCCAGCGCTTCTTGCCGGAGGGCGTCGCGGACCTTGAAGGCTTCCTGCTGAAAGGCGGCCGTGGCGTAAGAGGCGCGGATTTTCCCGAGAATCTCCAGGAGCCGAAGATTCTTAGCGCGGACGCTCAGGTCAGCCTCCCTCTCAGCCGCCTCCCGAGCCTTGGAGATTCTCCCGCCGATGGGGATGCTCTGGCCCAGACCGACCATGTAATCCCCGGTTTCGGAGCTGAAGGTGTTCCCTTCGGTTTTCAGGAGCAGCTCGGGGTTATCCCAGGCAGAGGCCTCTTTGACACGAGCCCAGGCGGCCTGGCTTTGGGCCTCGAGCTCCAGGAGCCCGGGATGTTTCTGCTCTGCCAGAGCGATGGCATCCTGAAGCGAGAGATTCTCCGCGGGCGCTTGCGTCGGTTCCTGTGCGGAAAGAATTGCAGCGCTCCAGACCATCCAGAGGCACACAAGAAATATCTGTTTTTTCATATTAATCTTCACTTTCACTCGGGGTTGTTGTAACGGGCCTGCCCCAATAGAGGTAGAGGCTCGGCACGATGAACATATTGAGGAGCATCGAGCTCAGGAGCCCGAAGAGAATCACGATCGCCATGGGGCTCTGGATTTCATTGCCCGGTTTATCGGCTGAGAGCGCCAGAGGCATCAAGGCCAGCCCGGCCGCGAGCGCCGTCATCAGAATCGGCACCAGCCGCTCCTGCGAACCGCGCAAGACCGCTTCCCTGAACTGGCGTATCCCCTCAATCATCTGCAGGTGGCGGATATGAGATACGAGCATAATTCCATTGCGGGCAGCGATTCCGAAAACAGTAATGAAACCGATAAGGGAAGCCACCGAGAGGACTCCGCCCGAAACATAGACTCCCACGACTCCGCCCATCAGGGCCAAGGGCAGATTCACCATAATGAGCAGGGCATCGCGCATTGATTTGAAAGCGACCTGCAGGAGAATCCCGACACCCACCACGACAGCCAGCCCCACAAAGAGCAGAGTGCGGGAAGCGTGATGAGCGCTTTCGAACTGGCCTCCATACTCTACGCGATACTCTTTTTCATTTTCAAAAAGAGGCCCGATTTTTTGACGGCAGTCCTGCACGATCGAGACGGCATCGCGCCCGGCCGTATTGCAGGAGACGACGATTTTGCGCTCCGTTCCTTCGTGGCTAATGCGGTTGGGGCCGCTCAGGCGCTCGACTTTTCCCAAAGCGCTCAAGGGAACGACCGCGCCGGAGGGAGTCCGGATCAAAACCGTTTCGAGCGTCTCCATCCGCCAGGGTTCATCGCCGATCAGGTTCACCCTCAGGTCGAAGGTGAGGTTGTCCTCCAGAATCTCACCGACCTTGAGCCCGGAGACGGCGGACTGAAGATATTCTGCCGCCTGACTGAGGCTCAATCCGTAGCGGGCCAGAGCCTGCCTATCAAAGCGTGTCTGCAGAATCGGGATATCGCTCAGCATCTCCACGCTGAGATCGGTCACGCCCGAGACCTCCGCCATCTCGTCCTTAACCCGGTCGGCAAGCCGGCGGAGTTTGTAGAGATCGGGACCGAAGATTTTCACCGCCACCGATGCTTTTGAGCCCGAGAGCATGAATTCAACGCGATGGGAAATCGGCTGGCCGATCGTGATGCTTACGCCCGGGATGTGTGCCAGCTCTTCGCGCAACTCGAACAGAAATTCTCCCCGCGAGCGTTCCTTCAATTGAAGGTTGACGTCGAACTCAGAGCCTTCCACGTCGCTGCCATGCGTATCGTTATCGCCTCGACCGGTGCGCCTGCCCACGGAAGTAACTTCCGGGAAAGCGAGAAGCGTTTTCTCCACGGCACGGGCGATTCTCTCGGATTCGGGGAGCGAAGTACCCGGCAGCGTCACGGCGTTAATCGTGAGCGAACCTTCATTAAAATCGGGCAGGAAGGAGCGCCCAGCCAGACTCAAAGCCACCAGCGCCATGATGAAGAAAACGGAGGTGCTGAACACCCATGCCTTGGGGTAATCAATCACCCGCTCCAAAAGCCGCCGATATCCCCGCTGCAGTCCCTGGAGCCAGCTCGCGGCACTCGCCCGCTTCACCGCTGCCGATCCGGGCAGGAGGAGATAGCAGAGAACGGGTGTCACCGTTACGGCCACCAACAGCGAAGTAAAGAGCGCTGCCAGATAGGCCAATCCCAGAGGCGCCATCAGGCGGCCCTCCACCCCGGAGAGGAAGAATAGCGGAGTGAAAACCAGCCCGATAATGAGCGTCGCGAAAACGATGGAGGACCGTATCTCCACGCTGGCCATGAGGACCGTCTTGAGAATCGGGAAACGCTCCTCCGGCGGCCGGCTTGCGTTCTGACGCAGGCGCCGGAAAACGTTCTCCACGTCGATCACGGCGTCATCCACCAGAGCGCCAATCGCAATGGCCATACCGCCAAGGCTCATGGTGTTGATCGTGACTCCGAACAGTTTCAGGAACAGAACCGCCGATACCAGCGAGAGCGGAATCGCCACCACCGTGATCAGGGTGGCGCGCCCATTGCCCAGAAAAATAAAGACCACCAGAATCACGAGCAGGATTCCCTCAAACAGAACCTGCTCCACGTTGGCAATCGCCGTCTCAATGAAATCGGCCTGACGAAACAGATTTCGATGCAGGCTCATCCCCTTGGGCAGATTGAGCACGATATCGTCGAAGAGACGGTCCAGAGCCCGGGTCAGCTCCAGCGTATTGCTACCGGTCTGCTTGAGAATGGCGACGACGACCCCCTCCTTGCCGTTGATACCGGCTGAGCCGCGGGATAGAGGTGGCGCGATCTGCACCTGCCCGACATCCGCCACGGTGATCGGCTGGCCATTCTTGAGCTCAATCAACGTCTCTCCGATTTCTTCCACACTGCGGAAGCGGCCCTCACCCAGGACGAGCCATTGATTCCCCCCTTCATTGATGACGCCGGCTGAGACGTTCTGATGCGACTCTTTGAGTGCGGTGCTCACCTGGTCCAGCGTCAACTCATATTGCGCCAGAAGGACCGGGTCGATCCTGACCTGATACTGCCGCTCTTCACCGCCGGAGACGATCGCCTCGGCAACACCGGGCACCGATAAAATCCGCCTTCGGAATTCACCGCGCGCATACGTCTTCAATTCCATGAGTGAGTGATTCGTAGAGGTCATCCCGACGAACATCACTTCGCCCATAATCGAGGAATCCGGAGCCATCCGGGGAGGTTCCACACCCGGGGGCAATTCATCAAGGATCGAAGCCAGTCGTTCAGCCACGACCTGACGCGATTCCATCACTTTCTTGCCCCAATCGAAATCGACCCAGACCTCTGAGAGTCCGAGCGAAGATGTGGAGCGGATGCGGCGCACACCCGGAGCGCCATTCAGGGCCGATTCGACCGGACGCGTCACCAGATTTTCCACCTCGGCCGGAGCCATCCCTTTGGCATCCGTCATCACGGTGACCGAGGGAGAGGTCAAATCCGGCAGGACGTCCACCTGCATACGCAGCGAATTGTAAATGCCGACCCCGAGCAGGATCACCGCGCAAGCCAGAGTGAGCGAGCGGTTCCGAAGCGCCCAATTGATTAAATAATCCATCATGGTTATGAGCTCCTCGATTTAATGACCATGACCGGCATGGGGGTCAGGCAAAGCACTTCGGCCTGCAGCCAGCTTCAGCACGTAGGCGCCCTGGGTCACGACCGGCTCCCCGGCTTCAAGCCCGGAAAGTATCCCCACCCAGGCGCCATCGCGAAGGCCAACCTGGACGGGACGTTTCTCAAAGAAATCCTCACCTTCCCGAACAAAGACGACCGTCTCTCCATCCACTTCCGTCACCGCGCTCCGGTCAACGACAAGCGTTTCCCTGCCCTCGCTGGCGGCAAGATAGAGATTAAGCGACTGGCCGGCCCGCAGCTCCCCGGCATGAGCCGTAACCTCCCAGGTGATGCGGCCCATACGGCTCACCGGGTCCAGAACCGGGCTGCGATGGAGCGCAGCACCCTCAGTGCTCACAAACTTTCCGGGTTCGATTTCATAGTAGGCATTCCGGAAATCCTCAATCCTCTGAATTTGATTCTGCGGGATGGAAGCGCTGATCCAGAGCTTGTCCGTATTGGCCAGCTTCAATATTTCTTCGCCGGCACTGACGTGCAGCCCCAAGCCGGACGCCAGGCTCGTAACAACTCCCTCCAGAGGCGAAACCAGCTCCAAAGCGGGAACCTTCTCCGCCTGCTCTCCCTGGCTGCTCTGATAGATGGAGCGCCAGGCAAGGGCTTTCTCCCAATCCGCCTGGGCAATGGAGAGAGCCAGCCGGGCTTCTTCCCATTCTCTCTGGGATTTAGCGCCCGAGGCAAAAAGCTTCTCTGTTCGCGCGTAATTCGTCTGACTCTGCTCCCAGGCGGCGCGTGCTTTGAGGTAGCCCGCCTCCAGTTCACTGATATCCATGGCGGAGACCAAAGGCCGTATTTTTCCCAGAACCTCTCCCTGCCGAACCTGCCGTCCCGGTGCCAAGCCCTCGGCCAGCTCTATCAGCACCCCTTCCACGCCGGCTTTGATCGTCGCCGTGCCCGCAGGCGGAAGCTCCACCCAGGCAGGAACCCGGATGCGCTCGCTCAAGTTCATCATGCGCGCTTCACCAAACTCCAGTCCCAGCCGCTCCTGCTGCTCCAGACTGAAAAGGACACCTTCTTCTCCTTCATGCTCATGAGTATCGGCATGAATCTCTTCTTCACTTGCGGAATGGGAGTGATCTGAGCAGCCTGCACCCACTATGAGCGCCAGAATAACGCACAGACCATAGACCCCATAATTCTTATTCAATTTTCTAAATTTATTTTTCATCTTCTTTTCATCATCTATCAATATTTCTTCAATACGGCCGGGAGCAATGGAAAAGCTGCGGAAATTTACCGCATCAATCGCTCTTGGACCGTTTCAGGGAAAACAGGGAAGAAATCTGAGATCAGATGAGAAGCGGAAGACGAAGCGAAAACCGAATCCGATTGGAGGAGACTCCGACCGGGGCGATCGGCTCGGTTTCATAAAAGAGAAGCACAGGATCCGATGCAGAGAAACACTCGGCTGCAGGAATATCCTGAGAAAGCTGACCTTCCGGGTGAGTCGCGAAAACAGCCCGAACCACAAAGGCTTCATGGAAGCTCGGGCAGGAATGCTCATGCTCATGATGGGAATGCACACCATCACCGGCAGAAAAGCCCTCGGAGGAATAGCCACTCTCTGCGTGGAAACCGTGATGGCAACTGGCAACCAGATGCAACGGTAGGAAAAAAAGAACACACAGCAACAAAAGAGACAAGGCGCAACGTCCCGCAAATTTTACTTCCGCGAGCCGCCAGTTGCCTGAAATCTTATTATTGCCGCCGTTCAGCATGGATGAGAAAGTACAGCCGCAGCTCTTCTTTGTCAAGAGAGAGGGAAAACTTGAAGGGTTGAGGAAGAGCGTTTAAAATTCTTCGCAGGTCGAAGGAAAAAAATGATCATCTCAACTT
>CAZSTC010000095.1:0-7661 GCA_964609795.1 uncultured Verrucomicrobiota bacterium | reverse complement strand
CGAAACCGACCTCGTTTACAGCAGAGTTTACTCATCCTGAAAGGTAAGAAAACGGGTACCCAACCATCACGCAGAAAAACTTTGCAGGCTGTCGGCATAACAGCAGTGGAATTCTAAACCAGGCCCACCTTTATCAAATAAAAAACTTCATTTGACGCAACTCGCATCCTTAACAATCAGGAGAGTTTTTTATACCAGACATTCATACTCTCGATGCAGCCGGATATCTGCGTGTTGTTCTTCAGGCGCCCACACCATTGATAGCCGCTGCGAGAAAAGGTGATATTGATTGCCGGTGAAACCGCCCGGGCTATCGTATAGGCTGTTTTGATATCTTCCGTTTGGCAATAACGCTCCATCATCGCGAGCAGATAAGCCGCCAACCCCTTGCCTCTCCATGAGGGCAGGGTTGCAAAATCGGTCATTTCCACAGAGGCAGATTTGTAATCAATCTCCGCAGAGGAAAGGGCAACCAGCTCCCCGCGGCTTTCAGCCCCGAAAAAGACCACGTTTTTGCGCATGGCCTGGCACAAGTAGGCCGTATCAAAAATGGGAAACGGATAGGTCTTAAAAACCTGTCGGTAAATTCCGGCCATCTCTTCCACATCCTTTTCCTCGCATTTTCGAAGCTTGAGCGAGGGCTCCGGCAATTCGGGCAGCGTCTCTTTTTTCTCCAGAGCCAGTATATGGCATTTCTCACAAAAAATCCTATCCGTCTCCTCGGCACGACTTTTATCCAAATAATAGCCCAGGAAGCAACCGGCCTCTTTATCATTGTAGAGCCCGGGGATAATCGCCTCTACCCGGTAGCCAAGCTGGAGAAATTGGTCGCAATGAGTACTGGGAATTTTAGCGAATATTTTGGAATAACCGTGTTTTTCCGCCATTTCGATCAATTTTTGAGGCAGATTCTCCTCGGACTCCGGAGCGGTTTTCATCAGATAAATCCGGTCGTTCATTGGCCCATGCTGGACCATGTTGCCGTCAAGTACCTGTTCAATGACATCAAAAGGTTCTTTTTTCATTCTGCTGGAGGCAATAGGTTTTCATGTAATTTCGCAAAGAGAGGGAGCACTCCTCCGGGGACCTTTCTCCCCATTTGCCGGGCTCCCGCGAGGTCTCACTGTCTTCTTCCGTGCCGGGGATTATTCCTGGGCACCAGGGCAATGGTTTCATCATAATCCGCCAGCAATTTCTCGATGCCGATTGAACGGCATTCATTGGCGCCGGCGGTCGGAAGCTGGAGGTTGCATTTTACGCAATTGCGGTCGCAAAACTCTGCCTGGTAAGAATCGGGCTCCTGATAGGAAGTAATCACGCCCTCATAGTTACGCAAAATCACCTTGTTTGTGGACCGGGATATCTGATAGGTAGGCATAACCGGGATTTTGCCACCACCTCCGGGCGCATCTATGACGTAGGTCGGCACGCAGAGTCCGCTTGTGTGGCCGATCAGGCTCTCCATGATTTCAATGCCTTTGCCGACCGAGGTTCTGAAATGGTTCAATCCCTCTGAGAGGTCGCACTGATAGATGTAATAAGGGCGGACACGATTGGCCACGAGTTTCTGTACCAGCGACTTCATAACCCTCGGACAATCGTTGACCCCGGCCAGAAGTACGGATTGATTCCCCAGGGGAATCCCGGCATCAGCCAGCATCCTCAAAGCCGTACAGGAAGAGGCCGTCAGCTCCCGAGGATGATTAAAATGAGTATTGATCCAGAGCGGGTGATGTTTTTTGAGCATTTTCACCAGTTCTTTATCAATCCGGTAAGGCAATACGACGGGCATTCGAGTACCGATCCGGATCATTTCCACATGAGGAATCTTTTGGATCTCGGTGAGAATCCAATCCAGATATTTGGTGGAGAGCATCAGAGGATCGCCGCCGCTCAAAAGGACATCCCGAATCTGGGGCGTATTGGCAATGTATTCTATCGCCTTCTCTATGATAGAGCGGCTGGGGATATTGCTGGTATCCCCTACCCTGCGTTTGCGGGTACAATGGCGGCAATACATCGAACAGGAGTTGCTCACCAGCAATAAAACTCTGTCCGGATAACGATGAGTTAATCCCTCAACCACGCTATCCTTATCTTCGTGGAGCGGATCGGACATCTCCGATTGAACAATATCAAGCTCCTCCCGGACCGGGAAGCACTGTTTGAACACCGGGTCATGCTCCAGATCATCCGTGTCTATGAGAGAGAGATAGTACGGGGTGACCGACATTGGAAATCTGGAGGTAACAGTTTCAAACTGCTCCCGCAAATGTGATGGGAGTTTGACGCCCAGCAACATTTCGAAAGTGTCCACATCGGTGACACTATGCTTCAGGTGCCAGCGCCAGTTTTCCCAGCGCAGCCCTTTCCTGGTTCCAATTTCTTTTTGGATTTTTTTCTGTTTTACACTCAGCATGTTTTCTTAAAACGTCGGCTCTATGGCCTGTCATCTTCGATCACTCGAATTCCCGGGAACAAATTGGGTGAGGCGTCCATATTATTGCTCCCCATAAGCTCCACGATCCGTTCCAGAGAATGGGTGATGGTCAACAGTTCGGGCTCAGGCAATCCGGAAAGGGATTTGGAAAGCTGATCCTGAAGGAGCTCAGGAGAAGAGGAGACTATCCCCCGACCTGCCTCGGTCAAGATCAGGTGAACTCTGCGCTGATCCCGGGAGGAACGTTGACGTATCAGGTATTGTTTGGCTTCGAGCCTGTCAACTATCCCGTTGACGGTGCTGGCCGAAAGGTTGACGGCCTGAGTCAGCTCCGTCAGGGTGATATTCCCCATTTTGGCAACTGCGTGCAGGCAAACCAACTGGGGTGTCGTCAGACCCTGTTTGCGACTCAAATCATAGGAATAGAGATTCACGGCTCGAATCACTTTTCGTAATGCAATCAATATTCTCAGTTTATAATCTATTTCGGGAAAACTCATATACAGCAGGGGCGAGTGATCTGCGAATTATTCGGATACGAATCATTCGTATGCGAATGATTATACACCGAGTTTCACCTTTTTCAATAATAAGGCTTAAATAAAACAGGGGGGTCCAGGACTATAAATTATAACCTTCTTATAGGAAATGAGTTAAATATAATACGGAATAGAGGAAGACTCCTCTCTTTCTTCAACTCGGGAGGAGTTTCTGATAGAGGCCGTAGATGTCGGCGACCATTTTCTCTTCGGAAAAACGCTCTTTGACGAAGTCTCTGCCCCGGGAGCCGAGGCGTGAACGCAGCTCTTCTTCTTTCAGGAGAGCGCTCAGGCGGGCGGATAACTGCTCCAAATCTCCCGGTGGAATCAGGTAGCCGGTTTCTTCGCTGATGCAGACCTCCCGAGCGCCGTCGCAATCGAACGCCACGACCGGTTTGCCCGCAGCCAGAGCCTGAGGCAGCGCCCGCGGCAAGCCCTCACGGCGTGAGAGGTGGACGAGGATATCCATGATCCCGGTCAAGGCCGGTATCTGCGAAGGAGGCACCAATCCGGTGAAAACGAAGTGATCGCGAATGCCCAGGGCGCTCAACTTTTTCTCAAACTCCTCGCGCAAAATCCCGTCCCCCACCAGGAGAAATTTCAGCCGTGGCTCGGACTCGATGAGCTTCGGCGCCACGGCGAATAAATCGTCATGACCCTTGAGGTAAAAGAGTCGGGCGATTTTCCCGACCACGATATCCTCCGGGGCGATTCCGTATTGCGCCCTCAGGTTCAGGTCGTTTCGGGCCTCCAGATAGGGCCTGAGATTGAAGCCCGAGAAGATGCGGCTGTAGAGCTCCGGAGAACCGATCCCGGCCCGGAGATACTGGTCGCTCATAGCATTTGCGACGACGATAAAATGATGGGTGAAGCGCCCGGCAAGGCGTTCGGCATTTTTGAAAAGGAAATTGGCTCCCCTGCCCTGGAAATCCCCGAATGAGGGACCGTGAACCGTATGAATGACGCAGGGAACGCGGGCCATCCGGGCTGCCAGTCTGCCGACCAGACCCGCCTTGCCGCTATGCGTATGCACAATATCGGGGCGGGTTTTGCGGAAACGCTGAGCGAGCGAAAAGAGCGCCCGCAAATCGTGCCATGGACTCACGGGACGGACCAGATGCGGCTCCAGGTGAAAGAGACCCTCCACAGCGAGTGCCTGCGGCTCCAGGGTTCCTTCGGGGCCGGTCGTGGGACCGGAGACCAGGCGAACCTCTACGCCCGGGATTTTGTGTAATCCCAAGACGGTGGAGAGGGTATTCTCCTGAGCTCCGCCGACAATGAGGCGGGTAATAATGTGCTCGACTCTCACTGGCCGGCCGGCGCTGGCGAGGCGGATTCGGGCTGAGGGGCCGGAGCCGGTTCAGCAACCGGAGCGGGTTCAGGAGCGGGTTCAGCGGCCGGTGCGGGCGCGGCACCCGTCTTGAGGGCTTCAATCCTCTTCTTCACCATCTCAACCTCTTCGTCCAAAATATAGGCATTGGTGAGGGCCCTGGAGAACCAGTTGATGGCCTCATCCTTGAGCTGCATCTGCTCGGAAACCTCGGCCAGACCCAGAATCGCCACCAGGTTATCCTGATTTTCTTCCAGCATCGACAAGTACTCATCCTTGGCTTGCTGAAGCAGGTTCATCTGAATCAGGGTCGTCACGCGGAGGACCTTCAAGCTGTTGCTCGAAGGATTCTTGCGCAAGAGATCATCAAGCAGCGGCAGCGCATCGGCCGGGCGCTGGAGTCCCAGGAGACAAAAAACTTTGCGGCGGATATTCTCAGCATTATCGGGCGCCGAAGCGAGCTGGCGATCGATCATGAAAAGCGCCTCGGAAAAGTTATTATTGGCGATATAGGCGCGGATGAGCATATTCGCGATGCTGGTATCCTGCGGATTATTCTTGCGGGCATCGAGCATGAGTTTCAGAGCCTCTTTCTCCTGACCGGTAGAGATCAGGCAGGCGGCTTCCTGAGTTTCCAGGACGATCCACTCGGATTGAGGGATATTGAGCTCCTTATAGCGAGCTTTGGTTTTGCGGATTCTATCCAGCGCACGCTGGCTCTCACCAATCATCGAATCGACGTAAGCCAGAGCGCCCATGTTCTCGCTGTTATTGGGCTCGAATTGCTCCAGCCTCAGGAAAGATTGATAGGCCTGGCGCCACTGTTGGTTGATCATGAAGTTTTTTCCCAAATCGTAGAGTGGGCCGGGCACATCCAACTTACCGCAGACCTGCTCGACTCTATTCCAGGAAGAATCGTAACTGTTGAAGAGCTCATCGACCATACGCTGCTCTTCCGGACTGTAGTTGAGAGAGCCTCGCTGATAATAAGTCTGGTTCATCAGCGCCGAGAGATTGCGGGGATAAAGCCGCAGGGCCTCGGCGAAATACTTCAGGGCCTGAGCGCGGTCCCCGACCTTGTCAAACTCCACGGCGTAGTTATTGAGCGCCCGCGCATAGTAAGCAGCCGTATAGGCGGCAGCGCCGGCAATCAGTTTCTGATTTGGGGAGACGGCCGGGATCGCATCCAACCGTGCCTGCTGCCCGGCCCAATAGTTCCGGGCCTGCTCTTTCTGCTCGTCCGTGAGTATCCAGAGGCTCATATCCGCATCCTTATAGGGGGTCATGCGGGTGAGTAGCCCTTCCAGAGTGGGATGGCAGGCTTCAAAAAAGTGGCCGAAGCTCGGATGCAGGTAGTAGACTTTCTCCTTGCCGGCATAGTACAGGAGCCAATTGATCATATTGCCGCTATCCAGATAGGCGAGATCCTTCGCCTTGGAAACGAAATCGGGCCAGCGCTCCGGGAAGTATTTCGTCATCCGCCGATGATACCAGGGATAGGAGAGAAAGCGCGTATCGACAAAAATATAGGAGCTCTGATCCCCCTGGCGGGCCAAAGTCGCCTGGACCAGGTAGAGATAGTTCGGGTCATCGCTGAGGAGCGTGATCGGTTTACCCGGCTCGGCCTTTTCGGCTTTTTTAACATCCTCGACCAGATTGCAGCCCAGCTGATAGAGAGTCTCTCCGCGGTTCTGCTTGAGCTCGGGATAATTCCGATAAACCAGACCGCCGGCCATCGCCAGACCGAAAACCGGCACCAGACCGTAGACCAGAGGACGAACCAGGAGCATCATGCGGGAAACCGGGAAGCGCTTCTGCCGACTTACACTGACAGTCGAGTGGAAGACGACCAGGAGATAACCGGTCGTATAACCCAACACCAGGGCCGCAATAAAATGGAACTCCAGACCGTTCACGCCCGGAGAGAGATACCGGGGGCAGAGCGGCAGATCAAAGGCAATCGCCATCGTGTAGAGGAAGAAGAAGAGATTCATCGCTCGGATGCCCAGCCGGGTAATCGACGTATTGAGCCCGGAGTTGTCGCTGCGGGTCTGATCCCAGCGGATACTGAGCAGAACGAGCGGAAGGAGCGAGAAGGTGCTGTAAATAAAGAGAATATAAAGAGGCAGAACTTTTATACCTTGCACGTATACCCCTAAAAAGTATTTCAGGAGCTGAAAAAAGCTCATGTCCGAGCGGCCTGCAATATACTCCGTCAAAGGAATATAGAGGAAGAAAAGCAGACCCGGCAAAAAGCAGAAAAACGAGCGGACGATGAGATCCCGATACTTGAACAAATCCTTGCCGTTAATCCAGATCAAACTGCCCACCCAGAAAGGAAGCAGCAGGACCATGAGGGGATTATTCACGAGCGCGATGCTGTAGAGCGCCGAGGCCCGATAAATCCAGCCGTATTCACCGTCCAGACGATGCTCAAGCGTGTTGCGGATGATATAGGCGAGGAAGAAGATATTCAGGATACCGCCCGTGGCCGCAGTGGCTCCCTGCCAGAAGTGGAAGAGAAGTCCCAGGGAAAGAGCGGCAATCGTAGGAGGCAGAAAGGCGAGCTTGCCCACATAGAGTCCATCCGGGTCGGCATTCCTCACCCGCTGATCGGTGGAGCGGTCTTGAGGCAGCAGCATCACTGCACGCGCCAGCCAGACAATGGTAAAACTCGCCAGCACCGCATTTAAAGCGCTGATGCCCAGGATCGCAGCCGATTGCGGCACGAACTGGAATGGGAGCGTGACCAGCCGGAAAACAGGGTCGGTCATCCTCAATCCCCAGAAATCCCAACCAACCACCTGAGCCAATACTCCGAGCGTTTCCACTGAGACCCAGTGATTCAACGTCAGAAGGTAGAGCCCAAGAAATATTAGACCCAATATCCAGGGCAAACGCGTTTTATAAAGTACAGCAGGCATAAGTCGTTCACAATCTGCCCGAGAGGATAGCTTTTTATTTCCCACTCGTCAACGTTCTTTTTCAACCTTTACAAAAAAGATTTGTATCCCGAGCAATGCGTGAACGGAGAATGCACACGAAGAGACACAAATGAAGAAGGAAAAGAGAACCACAGATAGACACGGATAAACACGGATGCTTTGGATTGGGTGGTTCAAGGGACCGTGCGAAACAGGGCACGCAAAACTCGGGTCAGAGCAGCAAATACTTCAGCGGATATCCTGTATCACTACAGAAAACACCTCACGAATCTGTGTCCATCTGTGTCCATCCGTGGTTCTTCACTTTTCGGTGCGCACATTTTTGAGGCAATGCGTGTGGAGGTTTACAAGTGAGGGCGCAAAGTGTTAAAATCCCGGGCCGGGTCGGAAGGAGGCTGGTCAGAGAA
>CAZSTC010000094.1:0-7685 GCA_964609795.1 uncultured Verrucomicrobiota bacterium | reverse complement strand
TGTGCAGTTGTGCAGTTGTGCAGTTGTGCAGTTGTGCAGTTGTGCAGTTGTGCAGTTGTGCAGAGATATTATATTTTTCATATTTCACTGTTCCCTTTTTGGGTAAGAAATTTCCTCGAAAAAACGAACGCTAGGGGCACCATACGCCTTCTCAAATAAAAATCAAGTATTTTTTTGAAAATTTCTCAATTTGTTGAGGGCTCGTTGCCTCAAAAAGAACGCACCCAAAAAAATGTAACTCGCAGAAGTGAAACAGGGTAGATCAGAACCACGAAGAGACACAAATAACCACGAGTCTGGCAGGGCAGGAAATCAATCGTGTCCCCCGGTGTTCATTTGCGGTTCGGAAATACCCGCCTCCGGAGGCATTGAGCGGTCCCGGTTTCCGTCGTCCGCCCGGGCTGGTTATGAAGTTGGATTTGGGAGGGGTTACGGGCATAATGGGCGCGATGGCTGAGAAGTTGCCCATATATGAGATCGAGAGAGAACTGGTGGCCGCCGCGGGCCGTGGAAAGCGGCTGGTAATTCAGGCCCCGACCGGTTCGGGCAAATCGACCCAGGTGCCGCAGATGCTCCTGGAGAGCGGGTTGCTGGGAACGGGGGAAGTGGTGATATTGCAGCCGCGGCGTCTGGCAACGAGGATGCTGGCGGCGCGTGTGGCCCAGGAGCGTTCCGCCGCATTGGGGCAGGAGGTCGGCTATCAGATACGCTTCGAGAGCCGTGTCTCGAGCAGGACCCGGATTCGCTACGTGACCGAGGGGGTGCTGCTGAGGCAGATGATACAGAACCCGGAATTGGACGGGGTGAGCGCTCTTATTTTCGACGAATTTCATGAACGGCATCTCTATGGGGATATCACGCTGGCGCAGGCACTGGAATTGCAGGCGCGGAGACGGCCGGATTTAATCCTGATCGTGATGTCGGCCACGCTGGAGCTCTCCGGCTTGAAGGATTACCTGGCGCCGTGCGAGGTTCTCTCTTCGGAGGGCCGCGTCTACCCGGTAGAGATCAGCTATCATCCCCAGAAAATCGCACCGGGTCAGCGCGGGGCTCTGCCGGTTTGGGAACATGCAGCCGAGGCTTTTAGCGAAGCGGTGCGTCAGGGACACCGGGGCGATGCGCTCATTTTCATGCCCGGGAGCTTCGAGATTCATAAAACGCTCGAGGCGCTGAGGAATACCTCCGAGGCCAAAGGGCATATTCTCCTGCCGCTCCACGGGGAGCTCCCGAGTAATGATCAGGATGCCGCCGTGGCACAATATGAGGCGCCCAAAATCGTGGTGGCGACCAACGTGGCCGAGACTTCGTTGACGATCTCCGGGGTGCGGCTGGTGATCGATAGCGGCCTTGCGCGGATGCCCCGCTACGATGCGGTCCGGGGAATCAATACGCTTTTTATCGAGAAGGTTTCGCAAGCCTCCACCGATCAGCGCGCGGGCAGGGCAGGGCGGACGGCTCCGGGGTGGTGTGTCCGGCTCTGGCCCGAGCGTGAGCAGTGGAACCGGGCAGCGCAGGAGCTGCCTGAAGTGCGGCGGCTGGACCTTGCGGAGGTGATCCTGACCCTGAAAGCGGCCGGGGTTCAGGACCTGCGGGCTTTCCGGTGGCTTGAGCCGCCCGATGAACTGAGCCTCTCAAGGGCCGAAGCGCTTTTGCATGACCTGGGCGCTCTGGATGCACGGGGCGCCATAACGCCGACCGGGCGCAAGATGCTCGCTTTCCCGGTTCATCCGCGTTACGCCCGGATGCTTTTGGCTGCTGAGGAATATGGGTGCGTGAGGCAGGCGGCCCTGATCGCCGCATTGACCCAGGGGCGGGATTTGCTCTTGCGCAAGGTGGATCGCGAGGTGGAGGAATTCCGGGAAGACCTTTTCGGCGAAGAGCACGATTCGGATTTCTGGGTTCTGATGCGCGCCTGGAATTACGTTGCTAAAAACCAGTTTAATCTGAACGCCTGCCGCAGAGTGGGCGTCCACGGCATTACGGCCCGGCAGGTTCAGCCGCTTCTGGAGATGTTTCTGGATATCGCTCATGGAGAGGGGCTCCGGATTGACCACCCGATGCCGGAGGATGAAAAGATTCGCAAATGCGTGCTGGTCGGGTTCTCGGATCGTCTGGCCAAGCGTCTGGACCAGGGCTCGCTGCGGTGCGTCTTGAGTCACGGTCGTTTCGGACTTCTGAGCCGCGAGAGTGTGGTGCAAAATGCGCCGTTCTTCGTGGCGGCGGAGATCAGCGAAATCGAAGGCCGCGATAAGAGCGTCAGTACGCTGCTCTCGTTAGGCACTGCGGTGGAGACCTCCTGGCTCGAAGAGCTCTACCCCGATGAGATCGAGACCGAGACTTTCGTCAGCTATGATTCTACGGCGCGCTGTGTTCTGGCGGAGGAGCAGACCCTTTTCCGGGGGATTCCGCTCGCCAAAAAAGCGCTCGCGCATCCGGGGAGTGGAGCCGGAGGACGAAACACTCCGGGCAAAGAGGCCGGGTTTGCTTCAAAGGCCGCAGAGCTTCTGGCCCAGGAGGTGATGGAAGGCCGGTTGGTGCTTAAATATTGGGATCACGCGCTCGATCAATGGATATTGAGGCTCAACTCGCTGGCACGCTGGTGCCCGGATCTGGGGCTGGCGCCGATCGAGGAGGAGAATCGCCGGGAGATACTGCAGGAGATTTGCTACGGCTCCTTTTCGTACAAGGAGATCAAGGAGGCGGACGTCAAGAGCGCCGTCAAATCGTGGCTTTCCCATGAGCAGCAGCGGCTCCTGGAGAAACATGCGCCCGAGCGGTTGGAGCTCTCCAACGGCAAGAATCCCAAGCTGGTTTATACGGCGGATGCCGCGCCCTATATCGCGCTGCGGATTCAGGAGCTTTTTGACGTGAAGGCGCTGCCGAAAATCGCGATGGGCAGAGTGGCCGTGGTCGTCCAAATATTGGCACCCAATATGCGCCCGGTACAGGTGACGCAGGACCTGGAGAATTTCTGGGTCGAGCACTATCCCAAGATCAAATCCCAGTTACAGCGCAAATACCCCAAGCATCAATGGCGCTAGGGTAGGGGTACGGGTTCAGCGGATTCGGGCTTGGCTTGGGAAGGAGCAGGAGAATCTGAGGCACTTTTTTCCTGAGCGAGTTTGCGCCTTTCATTGAGGTTCTGGAGGAGTGTTTTCTTGAGCTCCTGATGCTTGGCATAGGTGATTTCTTCGAGTTGTTTTTCGGCTTCGTCGAATTTCCCCGAGAGAATGGCGACCCGTGCGTAATGCAGGAGGATGCCCTGGCGTTCGGAGTCGTCTGAGGCAAGTTCGTAGGCTTTCTTCCAATCGGCAAGCGCCTTCTCCGGCTCGAAAGGTGTGAGGTAATACCAGGTCTGGGCCAGTGCGGTGTGGGTGATGAAATCATCGGGCTTCAGGAGAAGCGCCTTGCGGTAGAGCGCCTGGGCCAGGAGGAGCGCCTGCTGCGGCTTCAGGCGATAGTAGGCCATCGCTTCCTCTCGAAAAACATAAACCACCGAGGCGAGATTTTTGACGTAGAGCGCCTCGCGGGGTGCGCTTGCCATAGCCTCTTCATAATAGGGGAAAGCTTCCGGGGCATCTCCTTTCTGGGCGAAGTAATTGCCCAGATTGTTCAGGAGGACCGGATGGCCGGGATGGGTCTCCTTGAGCCGGAGCCATTCTTTGGCCGCTTCGTTATCCTTACCCGTATCCATGAGGAAACTCGCGTAGGCCAGACGCGCTTCCATGTTTTCGGAGTGGCTGAAGAGGTAATCCTGGTAGGCTTTCTCGACCGAATCCAGACGGTCGCGAATGCGCATCGGCAGCGTATCGTCCTGGAACGGTTTTTCCTTATTGAGCTCCTCATGCTCCCGAATCCAGATATCGGCCTTAGCCTGCGCCTCGTTATCCATGTCGATGATGCGCTGCAGAGCCGGGTCCAGCTCCAGAGCAGGCGCGGCTGGTGCGGGAGCGCTTACGGGAGGAGCCGCCGGGATCTCGGGCGACTTCTCCTGAGCTGGCAGAACCGCTCCAGTCATAAGGAGTGCCATAAGGGCGATGGCCCAAAAATGTTTAATCCCTTTCATCGTTTGGAGTCTTCCGGGGAGACATCCTCATAAGGGAGATCAATAACGGGCCCAGAGGAGGCGCTGGTTTTGTGATCGTCAAAAACGGGCGGCACTCTTCGGTTCTGCTCAGAATCAGGGTAGGGCTCCGGGCGCATCGGGAAGTTCTCTTTGGAGCCCGGTTTCTTGATGGTTCCGAACAGGGCAATGCTGCCGACGACGAGAACCCAGAGAGGGAATACCCCGACACCCGGAGTGGCTTCGGCCAGAAGAGCCGGCAGGAGAATCAACCGCCAGCCCAGAATGACGAAGAGCAGAAACGCCGTGATGAAATCAATAATGAGACTGAACGGTTCAGCGACCTGAAGCGGAAAGAGGATAGCGTCAGCGCCCGCGGCGACGAAGAAGGCCAGCGTCAACTGCAGCCGGGAGACCGGTTTTCCGAAAATAGGACTCCCGGAAGGTTGACTGTGACTCTTATGATCGCCTGAGCTCATCGCGTCTGCCTCTTAGCGGCTTTGGGCGAGCAGTTGCCGCAGTACGAAGGGGAGAATCCCGCCGTGGCGGTAATACTCGACTTCAATCGGGGTATCAATCCGGCAGAGAACCTGAACATCCTGAGTCGTGCCCTCTTTGCGGCGGACTCTCAGAGTGATTTCCTGCTGAGGCCGGAGCTCTCCGGTGAGGCCCATAATGTCAAAAGTCTCGCTGCCATCCCAGCCCAGACTCTGCGCGCACATTCCTTCTTTGAACTGGAGCGGCAGGATGCCCATGCCGACCAGGTTTGAGCGATGTATCCGCTCAAAGCTGCGTGCCAGCACCGCCTTCACACCCAGGAGGGCGGTTCCTTTGGCGGCCCAGTCGCGGGAGCTGCCTGTGCCGTATTCCAGACCCGCCAGAACGATCAGGGGCTTGCCCGCTGCGGCATATTTCTGAGCCGCTTCGTAGATGGGCATCGTTTCGCCGGTCGGTTGGTAGCGGGTGACGCCGCCTTCGACTCCGGGCACCATCAGGTTCTTGATGCGGACATTGGCGAAGGTGCCTCGGGTCATCACGCGGTCATTGCCGCGGCGCGAACCGTAGCTGTTGAAATCGGTAGGCTGGACTCCGCTCCCGGTCAGGAAGCGTCCTGCAGGAGAATCAGCAGAGAATGAACCTGCCGGGGAGATATGGTCGGTCGTGACGCTGTCGCCAAAGATGGCCAGAGCGCTTGCACCGCTGATATCCTGCGGCTTGGCCGGCTCGAGGCTGAAACCTTCAAAGAAAGGCGGGTTCTGAATATAGGTGCTCTTGGCATCCCATTGGAAGACTTTGCCGGTCGGTGCCGCTACGGCGTTCCACTCGTCCAGGCGGGTGGCGTAGTCTGCATAGGCGGCGCGGAAGAGTTCCGGTTTGAGCGCAAAGCCGTAAAGCTCGCTAATCTCCTCGGGCGTGGGCCAGATATCTTTCAGGTAAACCGGTTTGCCTTCTTTGTTGAAGCCCAGGGGATCGGTTTCGATATTGATATCGACGCACCCGGCCAGCGCGAAAGCCACCACCAGGGGCGGCGACATAAGGTAATTGGCCTTGATGCTCGGATGAACGCGCGCTTCGAAATTGCGGTTGCCCGACAGGACCGATGCGCAGACATAGTTCTTAGATTTGACGACCGATTCAATGGCGGCGGGCAGCGGCCCGGAGTTGCCGATACAGGTCATGCAGCCGTAGCCGACCGTGTTGAAGCCCAGTTGATCGAGCGAAGCCTGCAGGCCTGAGGCGCGCAGGTATTCGGTGACGACCCGTGAGCCCGGAGCCAGAGAAGTTTTGACGTACGGAGGGACTTTGAGTCCGGCAGCGACCGCTTTTTTGGCCAGAAGCCCGGCGGCCAGCATGAGGCTCGGGTTGGAAGTATTGGTGCAACTGGTGATACTGGCAATGAGGATCGAGCCGTCGCCGATTTCGACCTTCTCGCCGTTTTCCAGTGTGACTTCGGTTTGTGGACGCATCCCTTCCAGAGAGGAGTTGAATTTCTCCTTCTGTTCCGAGAGGCGTACCCGGTCCTGCGGACGTTTGGGTCCGGCGATGCAGGGCTCGACCGTGCTGAGGTCCAGCTCCACCACCTGTGAGTAATCCACTTCACCTTTGCGGGGGATTCCGAACATGCCCTGAGCCCGGTAATACGCTTCATAGAGGGAGCAGAGTTCTTTGGAGCGGCCGCTCATACGGAGGAATTTTACGCACTCCTCATCCACCGGGAAAAAGCCCATCGTGGCGCCATACTCCGGAGACATGTTGGCGACCACGGCGCGGTCGGGAACTGCCAGAGCCGCGGCGCCTTCCCCGAAATATTCGACAAATTTGCCCACGACCTTCGTCTGCCGGAGGAGATGGGTCAGCGTGAGCGCCAGATCGGTAGCGGTGACGCCCGGCCTCAGAGCACCGGTCAAATGGACACCGACCACATCGGGCGTGAGGAAATAAAGCGGCTGGCCGAGCATTCCCGCTTCGGCTTCGATGCCGCCCACGCCCCAGCCGGCGATGCCCAGACCGTTGATCATCGTGGTATGGGAATCGGTGCCGACCAGACTGTCGGGGTAAGCGATGCCCTCGCGAAGTTGGACTCCGCAAGCCAGATGCTCCAGGTTGACCTGATGAATGATGCCGGTCGCAGGCGGGATGACCCGGAACGTTTCGAAAGCCTGTGTGCCCCACTTGAGGAGCTGATAGCGCTCGGTATTGCGCCGGAATTCCATTTTGAGATTCTTGCTCAGGGCGTCGGCACTCCCCGAGAAATCGGTCTGCACCGAGTGGTCCACGATGAGATCCACCGGCACCAGCGGCTCAATTAAATCGGGGTCCTTGCCCAGAGAGACGACCGCGCTGCGCATGGCGGCCAAGTCTACCAGAAGCGGCACCCCGGTGAAATCCTGAAGAATAATCCGGGCGACGACAAAGGGAATTTCTTCCACGCGCGGTGCATTGGGCTTCCAATTGGCCAGGGCTCTGACGTCGGCCTCGGTAATCCGTTGGCCGTCGCAGTTGCGCAAGACCGATTCCAAAATCATTCGGATCGAAACGGGCAGCCTGTTCACCTGAGAAACACCGGCTTCCTGCAAAGCGGGCAGGGAGTAGTAGGCAACATCCGGGGAGGTGGGGAGCTTTCTTCTGGTATTGAATGGATTGTTCATATTGATTTTCGCGCGTGTTCTAAAAAATGGGCCTCACTTGTCGCCGGTGGAAACAATAAATTCCGCCCGCGGGCCGGCCCTTGATTCCGACAGCAACAGTGTAACACTGAAGCCCTTCTTCCGTCCACCAGATTCCCCGCCACGGCCCCTTTCGGTGCGCACATTTTTGAGGCAATGCGAGGGGGCAAAATAAGATACAAAACAACCCCGCGGTTTGAGGTTTTCAAGCCGCGTGAAACGGTTCAACAGAGAAGAAAAACACCCAGTGGGGTGTTTTCGGTTTAGCCTATTGGCCAGAAGGTGCTATTTATTCTTCAGCTCCTGGACATCCTTGGCCAGAGAGGCGAGCCCTTCACGATTCTTCTGCAGCTCAGCGATAATGGCATCGTTGAGTTTCTGCTGTGATTGCTCGGTAGGCAACTTCGAGACGCTCATGGCAATGCGCAACACGGCAAAAACAACTGCAATGAGCA
>CAZSTC010000093.1:0-8351 GCA_964609795.1 uncultured Verrucomicrobiota bacterium | reverse complement strand
GCAGGAATTACGGAATCCATGTACTGATCTTTCCCAAATTGTTGTTCAATTTGATTCAGCAAATGCAACCTGTTTTGGATCAATTCAGGATTCGGACTTTGTGTGCCAGTCGGCCTACACAACATCGTCGTCTGCATCGCGCGAAAGGCTGGGCTATCGGTCTCTTTCATTGCAGCGAAGAAAATCTCCGATGCCTGGGGATTCTTTCCCGCAAGATAATCTAATCCTTCAACATTCTCAGCATCCGAATTAAACAACACCGAAATCTTCGCATACCGTGTCAAATCTGGATTGTCCAAAATGTCTCTCATTGCGGGAATAATATCCTCTCCCAAAGCGGAGGTTAACTGCGCAAAACATTCTTTATCCACAGAGCGATAGTGTATATATGTGCGTTCATCCACCATTTTTTGAGCCGTTTCGCGATCTTTTAATGTTCCAAGCAACGTTCCCCGATAGATGCGTAATTCATCCGAAACCACCATCCCTTTCTGCTTCTCTAAATAATCCTCGTATGTCCTGCGAGCAATCTGGATACAAAAAGGACGATAAAAATCCGGGTCTGCTGCCATCAATCCATCCACCAACGTTTTCAACTCCGTCGCATCTTTGGCCACTGGCATGATGCGGCTCAAGAGCGCAATGGATTCCATGCCGCCAACATCCCGCAGAACAGAGAGCAGCCCCATCCGCACACTGGGCGGAGTTTGAGGTAAACTGATATAACGCTGCGCCAAGAGCTTCTCATCAGCACCAGATTCAAAATACTTCGTAATGGCTGGAAAGGAATTCGTCCCGGCATCGGTCAACCCCTGGAAACAGAAACAGGCCTCGCGTAACCGCTCAAACGGAGATAACTCACCCAGCATGTAGAGACGATCCACCAATTGGAATGGCTCCAGCAACGGCGGCTCCAACCGAGCATCCGCTGTTGCATTCAGGAGAGCATTTGCAGCATCCAGCTCTTGAGTCAATGCTGCCAATTCGGCATTCATCCGAGCCGTTTCCCGTTGCAGCATCCGTGCATAAGACCGCTGATTGTGCTGCCCCCAAAAAACACATCCGAGGCACACAATGACACATACAATACCAATCCCTGTCCGGCTCAACCTCATAATGAGAATCATTGTAGAAAATACCCCACGCCGAGCAAGAAAAAAATATTTTTTTTGAACCGAATCTTCTTTTAAGTCCTGAAGTACCGCCCTCCGGGCGGGGATATGGGGGGGGCTTCCTAATCCGTAGGTACCTCACCCTACGGGAGAGGCACCTACGGTTATGCACATTCGCCTCTTCGAGGCGTGTGCCCTCCGGGCACGAGGACTTCTGGGCACGAGGACTTCTGGGCACGAGGACTTCTGGGCACGCAAAAACTCTGGACACGCAAAACAGGTGGGTATGAAGACTTCCGTAGGCACGTTTCCCTACAGGCGAATCGCTTGCAGTCATGTATATTCGACCTTTCAGGTCGCCTGTCTTTCAGGCTGAAATCTTTAAAGAAGAAAAACAGCTATGAACAGCCACCATAGCACTACCCTGCGTTCATCTGCGTTCATCTGCGGTTTAAGCCATCTATGGATGAATTTTTCCCCGAAGAGGCCAATTGAAAAACTCTACTCGTGTGCTAGAATGATGTTGTATGAATTTGGAGAAATTCACTCTAAAGGCACGCACAGCCGTACAAACCGCTTACGAAATTGCAAAAGACCGAGCTCACCAGGAAGTTGAGCCCGAGCACCTTCTTCTGGTTCTCTGCGAACTCAGGGAGAGCATCGTTCCGCCCCTGCTCAAAAATATGAGCGTGGACGTGGATGCGCTCAAAACCAGCCTGCAGCGCGATTTATCCAAGCGGCACCGGGTTGAGGGCGAGAACGTCCAGGTTTATCTTTCGAGCACACTGTCCAAGGCACTGACCGCGGCCCAGAACGAAGCCGCCAAGCTCAAAGACGAATATGTGAGCGCGGAGCATCTTCTGCTGGGATTGGTGGAAACGGCGAGCGGCAATTTCCAGAAGCTTCTGAAAATCCATGCTCTGGACCGGGAGAAAATCCTCAATGCCATGCTCAAGCTCCGCGGCAATCAACGCGTGGTCGATGAGAGCCCGGAGGAGAAATTCCAGGCGCTGGAAAAATATGGACGCGACCTGACGGCAGCAGCGAGGTCGGGCAAAATCGACCCGGTGATCGGCCGCGATGAAGAAATCCGGCGCGTCATGCAGATTCTCACCCGGCGCACGAAGAATAACCCGGTATTGATAGGCGAGCCGGGAGTCGGCAAGACGGCGATCGTGGAGGGGATCGCCCGCAGAATCGTCAGCGGAGACGTGCCCGAATCGCTCAAGAACAAGAAATTGATCGCCATGGACCTGGGCTCGATGATCGCCGGCGCCAAATACCGCGGTGAATTCGAGGACCGTCTCAAAGCGTTCATCAACGAGGTCACCGCCAGTGAAGGGGCCATCATTCTCTTTATTGACGAGCTCCATACCTTGATGGGAGCCGGGGCCGCCGAAGGCGCGACCGACGCGGCTAACCTCTTGAAACCGCAGCTTGCACGAGGCGAACTGCGCTGCATCGGCGCCACCACGCTGGATGAATACCGCAAGCATGTGGAGAAAGATGCCGCACTGGAGCGACGCTTCCAGCCGATTGTCGTGCTGGAGCCCTCGGTCGAATCGACTATCGCGATTCTGCGCGGACTCAAGGAACGCTATGAAAACCATCACGGCGTCCGGATTCGCGATACGGCGCTGGTGGCAGCGGCGACACTTTCCCAGCGCTATATTTCAGATCGCTTCCTTCCCGATAAGGCCGTAGACCTGGTGGATGAAGCCGCCAGCCGCCTCAGGATGGAGCTCGACTCCATGCCTGTGGAGATCGACCAATTGGAGCGACAGATCATGCAGCTGGAGATTGAGCAGACGGCTCTGAAGAAGGAATCCGACGAGGCGTCGCGGGATCGTCTCCAAAAAATCGAATCCGAACTGGCGGAGCTCAAAGAGCACTCGGGCCAGCTCAAGGCTCAGTGGCAAAATGAGAAAGCCGCCATCAACGCGTTCAGCATCCTGGCCTCCAAGCTCGAACAGGCCAAGCAAGAAGAGGAACAAGCCCAGAGAGTGGGCGACCTGAACCAGGCGGCACAGATCAAGTACGGGAAAATCCCCGAGCTCCAGGCGAAAATCGAAGAAGCCCGCAAAGCGATCGAGGCCGAGCCCGGCAACCGCCTTCTCAATGAAGAGGTCACCGAAGAGGATATCGCGCAGGTCGTCTCTTCCTGGACGCATATTCCGGTTTCCAAGATGCTCGAGGGTGAAAAACAGAAGTTGATCCGAATGGAGGATCGGCTAGCACAGCGGGTGATCGGCCAGCGTGAGGCGATTGTCGCCGTATCCAATGCCGTGCGGCGTGCACGCAGCGGATTGCAGGACCCGAACCGCCCGATCGGCTCCTTCATTTTCCTGGGTCCCACCGGCGTCGGCAAAACCGAGCTGGCACGGGCCCTGGCCGAGTTCCTCTTTGACGATGAGCACGCGCTGACCCGTATCGACATGAGCGAATATCAGGAGAAGTTCAACGTCCAGCGGCTGGTGGGAGCTCCTCCGGGCTATGTCGGTTACGAAGAAGGCGGGCAGCTCACCGAAGCGGTCCGGCGCAAACCCTATTGCGTGGTTCTTTTTGACGAGCTGGAGAAGGCGCATCATGACGTCTTCAATATTCTCCTGCAGATGCTCGATGACGGACGACTTACCGATGGACAAGGCAGGACCGTCGATTTCACCAATACGATCGTGATCATGACGAGCAATATCGGCTCGCATCTGATTCAGGAGTTTTTCCAGCAGTCGAACACTTCGCCCGGGGAGATCGCGCGGATGGAAAAGAGAGTTCTGGAAGAGCTCAAGCAGAATTTCCGGCCCGAATTCCTCAACCGTGTGGACGACACCATCGTCTTCCACAGTCTCACCGAGGACCAGATCGCGGCCATTGTCGAGATTCAGCTTGGGAGAATCTCCCGCAGGCTGTCCGATCAGAAGCTCAGGATCAACCTCACCGACGGGGCGAAGCAGCTCCTGGCGCGGCGCGGATGGGACCCGCAGTGGGGTGCTCGTCCGCTCAAACGCGCTTTGCAGGAACATCTCCTGGACCCGCTGGCCACGAAACTTCTGGCGGGAGAATTCCGTCAGGGCGACCTCATCCTGGTCGATGCCCGAGAGGGTGAAGAGCTTTCCTTCACGGCCCAATCAACCCCGGAGAATTAAAAACGGAAAAAGCAAAACCACGGATGGACAAGATTAACTCGTGTTCATCCGTGGTTTCGTTTTCGCCTTTGCCCTTACTCCTCGTAAGCGGCGCGGTAGTAGCGGGTACCCAGACTGGGATCCAGAACTAAGGAACCTGAGACACCTTCCACTCTGGTCCATGTTTTCAAATCCAGGCTTTGGTAGAGAACTCCAGTAAAATGCAGCACCAGTGAATCGCCCTCATACTGATGGGTCATCTGGGGAATGCGTTTGACCTCCAGGATCGCTGGCTCACTCATGACGGCTCCATGCGGGTTGGTCACCTGCACGGTGTAAGAGCCGGCATCCCTCACCTGTGCCGATTCCAATACCAAAAGGCTCCGGTCCGAGCCCGCAAGCGGCATTTCGTCTTTAAACCATTGATAGGTGCGCGGCGCGTTGCCCACGGCGGCCACACGGAGCTCGACGCGGTCGCCCTCAGAGACGGATTGGCTGAGAGGCTGGGTCACTATTTGTACCGGCAAAAATTCTTCGTCTGCATCGGCCGTGCCGGGACTGCCCCCGAGGCTTGCACCGCGTTTCCAATTCTCAGGCGTGCTCCAGAGTGGGCTCTCCGCCTCCCTATCCACTACGACCAGGGCATAGCCGCCCTCATCGCTCTCCGGGTACCATTGATTGGAATAGGTGAAGTCGAGGATGTCTTCCCCTTCGGGAGATTGTAGGAGGAGCTCTTCGCCTTTGCGCGCCAGGTTGCCCGAGAAGCCGCTCAGAAAGCGCATTCCATCCAGATCGTAAACGCTCATAAACGCCTCCAGATTCTTGACTAGAACCAGACGCTCCCCGGCCGGAAGCCGATATTGCGGGAAGGAATAGGTGATCCCCGAAACGAATTGAAATCCGCTCAGCTCGAGAACGCCGCTGCCGGTATTCTGCAGCTCGAGCCAGGCCAGGTCATCCCGTGTCCAACCCTCCTTTGACGCCTTTGCGGGCACCTGCGGTGCATACATCAGCTCCGTAATTTTAAGGTCGTTGGGTGAACCGTAAACGGTCGTATCAAGTTCGGCCAGGGCGCTCCACTCCCCTATTCCGTCAAAGGAGCGCACCTTGAGGAACGAGCCTACCGGAATTTCTATCACCCACTCTTCGGGCTCTAAACCCGTCCCCTGAGATTGAAGTATCCGGGCTTGCGGATGAGGGGTTCCGCCCGGGAGGCGCGGATCGTTTCCATCAAGCATGTAATAAATCGAAGCGCTTCCCCGCAGAATCACCTGAACCTTGCCGCTCGTTTCAGACTCTCTCTTCCGGATCACCGGCGCATCAAAAGGCGGGAACCATCCCCGGGCCCGCATCTGAGCAATGAGATACTCGGCGCTCTTGGGGATAAATTCTTCCTTAACATAATTGCACTCGCCCAACCAGGTCTCTCGTGTATTGCCGTGACCCCAGCGTGCCGACTCCATAATGATCGCGGTATCGAGCTCCCGCTGTCTACTGTTCCAGCGTTCGAGGCTCTTCTCGACCGTCAAAGCACCGCCCGGATTAAGCATCTCTTTTTGCGTGGCATCGATCCAGCGCATTCTGTAATCGGGATGCTCCATTAATTTCTGATGAAGCCTCATCGGGTTAAAGCCTGAAGAGTTATCGATCTGCCATCCGAAACCGGTCAGGTCAAAAGTAACCGGGAAACTGCGATTGGCCGCCATGGAATGCTCGCAATCATGCCGGAACCATTTGAAGCCGTCGGGATTCACCCGGTTATAGAGGCAGACGACATTGTTGATATTGATATCCATGGCGACCGGGCAATCGGGGTCGCGCGTGAAGTAGGTGATCAACATGTAGGCGATGAGATTTTCTTCATCCAGATAACGGGGGTAAAGAGGATTGGGAGTTCCATCCGAGTTGAGGCCCTTAACCCGGAAGTAATTCATCGCATAGGGACCGGCAAAGCCCTCGTTGACGGCGATCTGATAAAACGCTTTGAAGGCGTCTTTATTTCCATCCACGGCTTCGGTCGCGTGAGAGGGATAGGATGTTTTGAGGCAATCCCAGTCTTCGACATTCCCTCCCAGATAGGTCTGGGCGAAGATCGCTTCACTGCGCTCCTGAGTCTGATAGAGTCCCCAATACTGGCCGTTAATGTAGAGGTGATAGTAGCGGCTGCGGGTATAGGGCATCCCCATATCCCGTTGGGAATCGCGTGAAAAAGTTTCACGGATAAACGTGTCATAAGGATAGCCGCCGACCCAGGACCAGGTTTGAGAGGTGCGTAGATCCATCTTGGAGAATTCCCCAGTCCCCTCTCCTTCAAAAAGTGGGAATTGCAAAGTATCCCCATAGCGGGAACGAAAAAAGAGGCGCAGAGAGTGCTTGGGTGCATCCGGGCTTCTGCTGGAGCTGCCGCGGATTCGTAGCCCGGCATCGATCTGGAATTCGCCTCCGCCCCGGGGGCTGATCAATTCCACCGAGACAGGCCGCTCCCATTCCACACCATCCTTCTTCGCATTGACGTAAATCCCGGTCTCCGGGTCGAAGAGGTTCCCCAGATCAGTCACCAGAGAGATGCTGTCGATCTCTTTCATCCCCTGCCGGATTCCCTCGCTGAAACGGGAATCCGACACGACGTCCGGGGTCATCCCGTATTCAAACTTCTGATTGTTAATGGTCCGCGAAACCGGCCAGCCGGGCGGCGGGTTTTTGGATTGGGTCAGGATTTCTTCAGGGAAAAGCCAGGTCCGGGTGGAAACCGCAGAAGGAATAGAGCCCGCCTGAATCGCCACGGCCCGCAGACAGGTAATCCGATCGATATTGAGCGGCGCTTCATAGAGAGTTGAGGCGGCACTCGGGGTGCTGCCATCAAGCGTATAATAAATCCGGGCCTCCGGGCTCGGGCAGGAGAGCTCCAGGAGGAAAGGCTCTTCGCGGTAGCCGGCCGGCTCGCTGAAGCTCACCACGGACGGGGGCGCTCCATAGGCGGCGCTGTTGGACGCTCCGGGAGTCGGCTCTGGGTGGTAGCCCGCATCACTGTAGGAGATATCCGTATACTGAGGGGGATAAGTCGGGAAAAATTCATGAATGAGGGTCTGGCCGTCGGGTGCGATGAGAGCCAGGTATTCTCCCTCTTTGCTCAGGCTGAAATTGGCAAAATATTCTCCTCCGACCAGCGGCTCGCCGCCCCAGGAATTGCAGAAAACAATGAGATACTCTCCGGCGCCGATGGTGGTTCCGGGAGGGAACTGCCAGCGGGTCGGCTCGGAAGCCGAATCGGTCAGATACCAGCCGCTCAGGTTGATCTCTTGCGTGCTCCGGTTGTAGAGCTCGATCCAGTCTTCCGCTGACTCCTGATGAGTCTTCAGTCCCGATCCGTTGGAGGCCAGAAACTCATTAATGACGACCAGCTGCACGGCCGGTGCCTTCAGCGAAGTTCCAAAAAGAACCACCCCGAAAGAGAGAAATAATCCCCACAATCCTGCTCTGGTCAAGCCCCTAAATCGCATTCTCATTTTCTTTCACCCTATTGCACACCGGTTGAAATATACCGCATGAGTCTCTTCCTGACAAGCTAACAGCGGGCCTGACAATCCGCATTTCGAGGAATGCCTGCCCGAGAGGGAGTCGGACAAGAGCGTACCTAATTTAAAGCCCGGGGTGTTTCAGGCCCCGGGCTTCGCGCGCATCCATGGGGATGCAAAGAGGCGTTATCCTTTAGGGACGAACCAGAGTGGAGCGGTAAAACTTCTTGCTCCCGCTGATGCTCACTTCCCACGGAGAGAGAACTTCTAAATTGTCGGACCAGCTCAGGCCGTCATCGCTCTCCTGCAAACTGCCTCCAAAGGTGAGAATCAATTTGCCCTCCACCCGGTCAAAGCTCAGCCAGGCATCCTGAGGGGCCACTGTCAGAACAGCCGGCTCGCTCAGCACATAGCCCGATTCACAGCTCACCTCAACCGTATAGGTGCCTGCATTGTCGGGCAAGGCCGACTTGATGAGGTAAAACGATTCATTAGCGCCGGGAATCTGGACCCCATCTTTCATCCATTGATATTGCAGCGGCTCGCTCGATGTCGCCACGACACTGAGGGCGACCCGGTTGCCTTGCAGTGCATCCCGG
>CAZSTC010000092.1:0-8485 GCA_964609795.1 uncultured Verrucomicrobiota bacterium | reverse complement strand
CACGAAGATGGATGGACATGGAACCTCTGCGGACGCATCTTGTTTTTCTGCGGAAATAGGCGGATGCGACCCCGGGCTATGTTATGGGTATGCTCCGCATACCTCAAGAATGCATATCCTGGCGGATGCGGTGGAAAACGATTTTCAATAGTGAGAAGACAAAGACGCCTCCGCATACCTCGGGGTTGCTGCACCTCGGATGGGGTGCAGAGGTAAATTGAGGCGTGTGCCCTCCGGGCACGGAATAAGCCGCAGTTTTATACCGCAGATGATGATAAATTTTAACCGCAGAAGACGCAGATTGACGCAGATTTTTTTGAAGGATAAGGATGCGATTTCGGGTCAGAAAAATACTGCCTTCGCATACCTTGAGAGGGTGCGTTTCTTAGGTGTGAGTTTTCGATTGAGGGGAAGGCGCTTTAAAATAACCTGTTTCTTTTTGAGATAAATTCTTGTCGCCGTGAAGGGAACAATAGTAAAATGCGGCCCGCTCAGGGAGGGGCGATTAAGACTGAGGAAAGTATCTCAGGCTGTTTCAATCTTCAAGAGCTCCAAAGATTCTGTTGGGCAAGCAAATTACAGCCCATCACACATTAATATGCAGCAGATTCGCAATATCGCAATTATCGCACACGTAGATCATGGAAAGACCACTCTGGTAGATTGTCTTTTGAGGCAGTCGGGGACTTTCAGAACAAATCAGGCGGTGGAGGAACGGATCATGGATTCCATGGATTTGGAACGTGAGAAAGGAATTACCATCCGTGCCAAGAATGCCGCTTTCAAATACAAGAGCTATCACATTAACATAGTGGACACTCCGGGCCATGCCGATTTTGGCGGGGAAGTGGAGCGTATTTTGAACATGATTGACGGTGTTTTACTTGTCGTGGACGCTGTAGAGGGGCCGCAGGCACAGACCCGTTTCGTTCTGCGCAAGGCGCTGGAAGTCGGTGCAAAGCCGATTGTCGTGATCAACAAGATTGACCGTGACTTCGCCAATCCGAGCCGGGTGCTGGATCTGGTTTTTGACCTCTTTGTTTCGCTCAATGCCACCGATGAGCAGTTGGATTTCCCCGTTATCTACGCCAGCGCAAAGGATGGATACGCTATGGAAAAAATGCCCGAACGCGGTCAATCGATCGAGGGGCTGGATATAAAACCTCTTTTCGAGACGATTGTTAAGCATGTGCCCGCGCCTCAGGCTAATGCGAAAGGAGAATTCAAGCTTCTGGTTTCCAATCTGGATTACTCGGATTATCTGGGGAGAATCGCTTTCGGGAAAATCTTGAGCGGAAGCATTTCGGTAGGCGATACGGTTTGGTGTATTCACGGAGACGGTCGGCGTGTGAGTAGCAAAATTACGGCTGTTTTTAACCATAAGGGTTTAGCGAGAATTCAGTTGGAGAGTGCGAGCGCCGGCGACATTGTCGGTATTTGTGGTTTTGAAGATGTGTTCATTGGTGAAACATTGCTGCAGAATGAAGAGGGAGAGCCTTTGCCTTTCAAACCGATTGATCCTCCGACGATTCAGATGCAGTTTGCGGTGAATGATGGCCCTCTGGCAGGTAAAGAGGGTACTCTGGTGACGGCTCGGCACATTCGCGAGCGGCTGGTGCGGGAGGTTCGTACGAATATCAGCCTCAGGGTTGAGGATGGTGACATAACAAGTATTTTCAAAGTGAGCGGACGCGGAGAGATGCATATTGCGGTTCTGGTGGAGCAGATGCGCAGGGAAGGCTACGAGGTTTTGGTTTCGCGTCCGGAAGTGATTTTAAAGCGTGATGAGAAAGGGGCACTTCTGGAGCCTATTGAAAGGTTATTTTTGGAAATTCCCAAGGAATCTATGGGGCCGGTTCTGGAAAACCTTTCAAACCGCAAAGGAGAGATTTCGGATATCAAGCATCATGCTGAGCAGATCAGTATTGAGGCACTGATACCTACTCGCGGATTGATCGGTTTCGAGACGGATTTGGTGAATCAAACCCGGGGTATGGGGGTGATCAGCCATCTCTTCCACGGATATGAAGCGTACCGGGGCGATGTGGTTTGCCGGAAAAACGGTTCACTGGTGAGCATGGAAGATGGAATAGCGACCTCTTATGCTCTCAACATGGTCCAGGAGCGCGGGCGCCTGATGGTCGAGCCCGGCGATGCGATTTATGAAGGAATGATTGTCGGAGAGAATGCCCGTGAGCAGGATATTCCGGTCAATCCCTGTAAGACGAAAAAGCTGACGAATATGCGCTCAGTGGGGGATGGTAAGGGAATTCAGCTTGAACCTCCCATGCGCCTGAGTCTGGAGAGATCGCTCGAATATATCGGGCCTGATGAATATGTGGAGGCGACTCCGAAACATTTACGTTTGCGCAAAAAAATCCTCGATGCGACGTTGCGCAAGCGGGCTGCTCAATCTGCAGGTGGAGTCAGTGCACATGTTGCAGAGGCCGAGTAAAACGGCTGGAGATAACCAAATCTAAACAATAAAAAATGGAGGGATTTAATTTCCCTCCATTTTTTATGCGTTCAAATTCCGATTTTTTCGGGGCTTAGTGCCGGGCGAATTTTCTAGAGAAGACCCGTTGATTCCGGGTAACCAGCCATCAGGTTAAAGCATTGTATTGCCTGGCCGCTGGCGCCGCGGGTCAGATTATCAATAGAGCTGATCAGAATGATGCGCCCGGTGCGAGGGTCCACTTTCCAGCCAATCTCAACCACGTTGCTCATCGCCGTATTTTTCGTATCCGGCAGACCCTGATCCCCGTAAATGCGGATGAAAGACTCCTTGCCATAGGCATTCTGGTAAGCCTGGTAGAGGCGCTGAGAACACTCGGCTGCCGATTGAGCGCAGGAGACCGGAGTGGTTGGGGTTGCGTAGAGAGTGGTCAGGATGCCGCGGTTGAGCGGTATGAGATGCGGAGTAAACTGCAAGATCACCTTTTGAGCCGCTGCCAGAGAGAGCTCCTGCTCTATTTCGGAGAGGTGGCGGTGTTTGGGAATTCCATAAGGCCGTGCGCTCTCGTTGCATTCGCAGAAGATATAATCCAGGTCGGCTTTACGGCCGGCACCGCTGACGCCGCTCAGACTGTCGGCGATGATGCCTTCATGCTTGATCAATCCGGCTTTCAAAAGAGGAATAAGCGGGACCAGAATGCTGGTGGGGTAGCAACCGGCACAGGCAACCAGCTTAGCATTCTTTAATTGGGAGCGATAGTTTTCCGGTTGGCCGTAAACAGCCAGGGAGAGGAGCTCGGGGGCCGGATGTTCCTTGCCATAATATTCCAGATAAGTTGCTGCGGATTTGAGACGAAAATCTGCACTCAGATCCAATACACGGCATCCCTTTTCCAGCAGGGGGACAGCCAGTTCTGCGGCTACACCGTGCGGGAGGGCCAGGAATACGTACTGGGCCAGCCGTGCCAACTCATCAGCATTGGGAAGAATGAAGGGGATGCGTCTTGCCGCCTCTATGTGAGCAAACTTGGGGAACACCTCTGCGCATGTTTTCCCGGCGTGTTGGCGCGAGGTAACAGCCACAATTTCCACCTCGGGATGGCGGAGCAGGAGCCGGACAAGCTCCTCACCCGAATACCCCGAAGCACCTGCAATAGCTACTTTTGTCATTTTCTACGACTTTGGTTTCACAATAAACCGTCCCCATTATCGTGAAAACGCTTTGGGAATGCCATAGGATTTTCCAAGTCTTTTGGAAGACTTGTGCTACAAACTCCGTGCAGGTATTGGGGTAGGGCACCCCAGCACCCAAATACCTCTGTTTTCCGTACAGAATAGCGAATTTGCCTTGAATTTTTTTCCTTCTGTCGCATACTTGCCGCGATGAGTGTTACTAAGTATTTTGGATTGGCGGCTGTGACTGCGGCTTTGACGCTGACGACCGCTTTTGGTGCCGTTGAAGAGGGGTTTACCTCTTTGTTTAACGGTGAAGACCTTACCGGTTGGAAAATGGTCAATCAGCATGGCCCCGGTTATGTGGTTAAAGACGGAGTTATTATCTGCCCCGCTGATGGCGGCGGTAACTTATTTACAGAGAAGGAGTATTCAAATTTTATCCTTCGTTTTGAAGTCAAGCTTTCACCGGGCGGCAATAACGGAATCGGTATTCGCTCCCCTCTGCAGGGCGATGCGGCCTATGCGGGAATGGAGCTTCAGGTATTGGATAACGAGCATAAATCATACGAGAAGCTTCAGCCCTGGCAGTATCATGGCTCGGTTTACGGGATTATCCCCGCAAAGCGCGGATTTCAGAATGATGCAGGTCAGTGGAATACGGAAGAAATCGTCGCCGACGGCCGTAAAATAAAGGTCACGCTGAACGGAACGGTTATTCTCGATGGAGACCTGAATTCAGTGACCGATCCCAATGTCATTCTCTCTCACCCTGGAATGCTTCGGGATACGGGCCATGTTGGTTTTTTGGGGCACTCCTCTCATGTGGAGTTTCGTAACATCCGCATTAAAGAGCTTCCTTATTCCACCCAGGACAATGTCGCCCCGGAGGGATTCAAGGCGCTCTTTAACGGTAAGGACCTGGAAGGCTGGAAAGGTCTTGTTGCTGACCCGCCGACTCGCGCCAAGATGAGCGCTGAAGAACTGGCTGCGGCTCAGGCCAAGGCCGACCAGCGGATGAAAGACCACTGGAAAGTAGTGGATGGTACGCTGGAATTTGACGGTAAGGGCGACAGCCTTTGCACGATCAAGGACTATGCCGATTTTGAAATGTTGGTGGATTGGAAAATCCTGCCCAAAGGCGACAGCGGTATCTACCTCAGGGGATCGCCACAGGTTCAGATTTGGGACCCCGTAAACTTCGGTTTAGGTTCCGGCGGGCTCTATAACAACGAGAAAAATCCCAGCAAGCCGACAGTCGATGCGGATAAGCCGGTTGGCGAATGGAATTCATTCCGAATCTTCATGGCGGGCGATAAGGTTTCCGTTTATCTGAACAATGTTCTGGTCGTGAATAATGTGACCATGGAGAACTACTGGGAGCGCGATAAACCGATTTATCCTATCGGACAGTTGGAGCTTCAGAACCATGGTAATAATCTGTGGTTCAAGAACGTTTACGTTCGTGAAATCAAGAAGTAAACAGGAATAACAGAAACGTTTTCGACAAAGGCTCTCTTCGGAGAGCCTTTTTTTACGCCCTAATCCTTCCGACCTCCTTTGAATTTCTCTTCCTTTCCCTTTTCGGTGCGCATATTTTGAGGCAATGCGTAAGGAAAATTCCTTTTCAACTTAATGCAAAAAACCATAGTATGGATACGCTGTGGATGCGGAGAAACAAACGATAGAATACAAAAAGAGATCAGCTTCATTGCGAGGAAGTGTTGTGCAGAACCACCGCTTCTATGGAGTGGTGATCCTTTTTTCAGCAGTATTTTTGATCTCATTACCTCAGGCACGTGCAGCTGTGGGTGATACTTTCAACGACGGCAAATTTGAATATACAATCCTCACGGAGGGAGATACTACAGGTTCTGTTTCGGTGTCCAGAATGAAGAATGATGATCCCTGGGGGGGTGCCGTGATTCCAAGCCTCGTCACTTCCGGGGAGAGGAGTTATTGCGTCATCTCGATTGCAGACCGTGCGTTTATGTTTTGCAACGGTTTGACATCCATAACAATCCCCGATGATGTTACCACGATCGGAGAGTACGCATTCGGTGAATGCAGCAGTTTGACTTCCATAAGGCTTCCAGACAAAGTCACCACGATGGGGAAAGGTGCGTTCAGTGGCTGCGGCGGCCTAACGTCGATAGAAATCCCCGAGGGTGTTGCTACGATCGGAGAGTGTGTATTCTCTGACTGCAGGAGTCTGAAAGATATTTGTGTAAGCCCTGCAAATAAAAGTTTTATAAGTGTAGAGGGGGTTCTTTTCGATAAAAATAAATCCATATTAATCAGCTACCCGGCTGAAGGCGATTCTCGCTACCGTATTCCTGATGGAGTCACATCGATAGCCGGTGGCTCATTCTATGGCTGCGACATTTTGACCTCACTTGTAATTCCGAATAGTGTCGTCTCAATTGGGGCGGGTGCCTTCAGTGGCTGCCACAGTCTGACTTCACTTGAGGTTCCCGCCGGCGTCGTCTCAATCGGGGCGGGTGCTTTTAGTAACTGTAGTAGTTTAACCTCCATAGTGATTCCCGACAGCGTCACCACGATTGGTGATAAAATGTTCAGCAACTGCAGTAGTTTAACTTCCATAGTGATCCCCGAGGGCGTTACCAAGATCGGAAATGAAGCGTTCAGTAACTGCAGTAGTTTAACCTCCATAGTGATTCCTGAGAGTGTCACTACGATTGGTAAAGATACGTTCGGTGAGTGCTCCAGTCTGGGAAGTATTGATGTAAGTCCTGAGAATGAAGTTTATTCAAGTTATGAGGGAGTTCTATTTAACAAAGATAAAACTATTTTAATCAGCTATCCGTGTGGAGGCGCCGCTCAATACCGTATTCCTTGGGGTGTCAAGTCGATTGAAGAGGGAGCGTTTTTTAATCGCAGCCGCTTAGTCTCTGTCGTGATCCCCGAAAGTGTCACCACAATTGGAGATTATGCGTTTAATTTTTGTCGCGGCCTGACCTCGATAGTTATGGGAAATAACGTCACCTCTATTGGTGTGGGTGCATTTAAAAACTGTCGCAACCTGAACTCCATTGACATCCCCGATGGCGTTACGACGATTGGAAGTGAAGCATTTTATAATTGTTGCAGTTTGACCTCTATTGTCATCCCCAATAGCGTTACTGTGATTGGTAATTCCCTGTTCTGGGAGTGTGGCGATTTAAAATCGGTGGTTATAGGGAATAGAGTTACCACGATCGGAAGTTTCATGTTCTGGGAGTGTAGCGGGTTGACCTCACTCGTAATCCCCGCCAGCGTCACTTCAATTGGGGAGGGAGCGTTTATCAAATGCAGCAGTTTGGTTTCCATCTACTTCAAAGGAGATGCGCCTGAGCTTAATAAGGATGGATTTTCTGATTGTCCGGCCATTGTTTATTATCCGGAAGGCAAAAATGGTTGGGAAGAAAGCTACGGAGGAAGGCCAACAGCGAAGTGGATAAATAGGCCGGAGTAAAGAAAACATGTTCTAATTATGGACAATAACTTGCCATAGAAATGCTTTCGGAAGGAATGACGCATCATATCACGAAAGAGCACAGCAGACAGGAACGACTCTGGCCTGTGATGTCAGCCCGAAAGACAAACAGCAAAGCGAATAAATAAAGGCTTTTTGTGCCGAAGCTATTTATTTCTTCGATGTACCGTAGATGAGTTTGAGGTTGCGCAGAGAGTAAGTGACTTCGTCAACGGTCGGGTTAATGCCAATCTGTATTTCCTGGATTGTTGCTGGGTCAAAATTGTCTTCATTTAAGAAGATGACTCTTTGCTCCCAGCCGGTGGTCGGTTTTTCATAGGGCAGGAAGAGATGTTGCCCTTTGAGGACCGGGATCAGGTAAGATTGGCTGATTTCGGTCGTGGATGACTTGATCTCAAAAGAGATGGCGCGCACGTTTTCCAGGTTCGTCCGGGAAGCATCCAGCGCGAAGGCCGGATAGCTCCAGCGGTCCACATTGGGAGGAAAGGTGGTCCGGAACGTGAGGGCCGACTCGGCTTCATCGTAGGCAATTTTCAGGGTGCCTGAAGAATTTGCTCTCCATTTTTCGGGATTCATCGAGTCTGGCAGGGGTGTCCGTTGAGTATCGGTCAGGGCACGGTCCAGTTGGAGGACCGGGATAACGAGTTTACTTGAGGGGTGACCATTCCATTTGCCGCTGATTTGGAGGGCCGTTTCAAAGGAGCCTTGTCCGAACTCCGGAGTGAAGGTGAGTTCCAGCTCGGTTTTGCTCATGGGAGGGAGCGTTATTTCCGGAGGTAGCTGACCTGTTTTGCCGCCGGAGATTTCTATCTGCCCGCGTTGGGTCTGGTCAGAAAAGTTATAAATCTGCAGTTTGAAGGGAGCATTTTCCCCCTGGATTTCGACTCTGTCTTTTGAAGCAGCCATCTTGAAGGCGTCCCCCAGTTCAGTGCGGTAGACGACCTGAAGAGCCGGCTTGATTTCGCGTGCAGGAGTTTGTTTTTTGGGTGTGGAGACCTCCGCTTTTTGGGAGGGTGTCAGGCCCGAGAGACCATTGATATAGGAGGGGAAGCGGGTAGCTGTTAAAGTCAGCTTGCTGGCATCGGCTTTTTGCTCGAAGGGCAGCCCAGCGAAATCGCGCCCATGGTAAACCTTCTCTCCATTTCCTGATAAATCCAAAGAGAACTCTTTTTCAATCAGCTTATCCAGAGGGCGTTCGGAGCTACTGGCTTCGGTGTCGAGCTCGGAAAGAGACCAGTAGGCAAGAGTCTGGGAATTATCCTTCTGGCGATAGAGGAAGGCGCGCTTCCCCTGGCCAATATCCAGAGTGCCTTCATAGACGGCAGCGCCCAGGTTTTCAGTAAGAGTAGCCAGGGCAGCGTA
>CAZSTC010000091.1:0-8660 GCA_964609795.1 uncultured Verrucomicrobiota bacterium | reverse complement strand
GATCAACGTGGCGCTCACGATTCTCTGGTTCGCCTTCTCGGCTTTCTGCTGGTTCTTGGCCGTCCGATACTGAGCTCAAGGCAATTGAACCGCAGTTTGTAACCGTAGAGGATAGGTTAGAGATCGAAAGGAGAGCAATTCATTCCCCGCAGAGAAGGGGCTCGATGCCCCGATGGATTTTATAGATCAGCATGCGGCATAAACCGTCTCTTTATCAAGCCGGCAAGTAGTGCATCACTCCATTTTGGTTATCAATCAAAATTTTGAAATGTTCAAATAAATCATATCCGATGACGCCACGCGCACCAGTACGGCCAATTAACGCAGCGTTCAGCTGCCCGGGAAGATTGCCAAAACGGACATTAAACTGATGTTGCCCCAACATGACTTCGACATTAAATACTGGCGTTGTGAAAGTTCCAATGCCGATATAAAAGTCTTTTTCTTCACCTACTGCAGTCATGCCATTTGTAACCTGGGGATCAACATAACTGATTTTTGCACCAGTATCCAAGAAATACGGACCTTCTTGACCACGGACCGTCAAATTGATATTTGGAATTACCATATTAAGACGAATAGGCATAGAATCCGCTCCATCCAAAGTCATCGGTTTATCACTGAAGGTTATCCTCTGGCCAGGATAGTCAAATAATACTGAAAACTTTGATATGATATCATATCCAATCAGCGCATCAATATGTGTACCTAAGAGCTTGGCGACCTGAGCAATGTTAATGGAATTATTGAATTGGCGGAAATGCTTGCCACAAAATTCCAAATCCGTATCGGAAATGGAGAATGGAGAACCAGTGTCGATAAGCATAGTCTTATCGCTCTCAGATATTAACAGATGACGATCAAAATTATTGATAACAAATTCTTTTCTCATGGAATTACTTATATTATAATTTTTAAATTAAAACAATATAATACACCCCGTTTTTCGACAGGGTTTAGCATTTAGTCCGTTGCCATCAGAGCCTGCGGGGCAATCCCGAGCGTGCTCATGTCTTGACGCTACTAATATACATCTTTCCTCGCATAGTTGCAAGTAATCTGCGCAATCTGCGGTTAACACGGCGTCATCTGCGGTTCCATATTAACGGAGTGGCTGGGGTATCCCTGTTTTTTGTCCTTTTCAGGTAATTAGGAAGTCCTTCCGGTTCCGCGTCTATCTTCATAGGGTCCGCCATTTTTTCTCTGTTTTCCTCGGAGAGCCGAAGATAAAAACCGATCACTTTGCGTTCCCGGGTATTGATTTCGACGTGGAGCGTATTGCCGTGGTCTGCGTCCGTGTTTTTCTCGGGTTCCCACGCCACCCTGCAATAGGGGAGATGAATTCCCCCGGGCAATGTATAGGGTCCCTGCAGTTCGGGCGCCTTATCGATCTGCAGTATCTCCGCATTGCGGTCCAGTTTGCGGACCGTTTCCCGTGCCAGCGCGATTATTTCGTTCGTGGCCATGAGCGATTTGCCGAAAAATCTGCTTTGTGAGCGCATCTTCTCCGGCGCCCAGTCGGGGAAAAGACCATGGTCGTCCTCTGCAAAAAAGTAATTGTCCGGAGAACGGAAGCTGCTCACATAGCCCGCCTTGTCGAACTCAAACCAAAAATGGTTTGTCAGCTCAATACCCCCGGCGACTTCGCCGCGGATATGAGAGGGTCGAAATTGCTGAATTTGATTCGCAGAGAGAGGAAATTCCAGGGGCAGCTCCAGTTTGGCGGCAAAGCCGCTGATTCGGGGCAGGATAACGGAGAGCAACGCATTGGAGTAGCCGGGAGTCATACGGATGAAAAGCGATTCAAGTTCCGGATCGACCTTTAGGGGCGTCCCGAGTTTCCTGGCATCCTCCGATGTGGGGGTGATTTGCAGATATTCCACCTTCTTGTCCTTGGCGTTAACCCCCACCCGAGTCGATGGGGCAGGGGAATCACCGCTCCAAATCAGCCAACAATAGGGGATTTCGCCATCCGAGTATTCAGTCTCACCCCTGCCCCAATAGACCCAATCCAAATCGGGTTCCTCCGCCGAGCCGGTGATCTCGGGCGCAAAGCCCAGGCGCAGAAGAGTCTCGCGAGCCAGGGAATAAATTTCGTTCGTGGTCATCGTCGGCTTGCCCAGGTATCGAAGAGGCTCTTCGTCACTGCGCTGATTCTCGAACCACTCGGGGGCGGAAAAGGACCGGACATATCCGGCAGGGTCGAAAATAAAACGATATCCGTTTTTCAATTCCAATTCCCCTCCGTTTTTACCCGGGAGCGGACAGGGTCTGAAAGACTTCACGTCGTCCGGTTTCAGCGGGCTCTCCCATTTAAGTCCCAATTTTTGCGCAAAGGCCGAAATTTTAGGCAAAATAAGATACAGGAGCGCATCGGAATAGGCTGGCGTCATTTTTACATAATTTACCGTTTGTCGGGTCGGTCTATTCGTTGTCGTGCCGAGGGTCCTCTGTAGAAAATAGGTTCGCGTGTCGGCCTTGATATCTATTTTCACCGGCTTTTTGGGCAGGGCTGAATCAGGATACTCCTTAAAACTAATCCCCGCCAGCCTCTTATTCTGAGTGTCGATATCCACTCTCACCTCCGGTTGGGTCCAAGTATCCATATTATCTCCGCAATACCATTCCACTCTGCAATAGGGAACATGTTCTCCGTTTTCCAGGTCGAAAGGTCCCTCTATCACGGGCGGGTTACTCAATGCGGATATCGGGTAGCCCCATTTGGATGCCGCCTCCAGAGCAAACTCGATTATCTGGTTTGTGGAGAGGGTGCTCTTCCCGTAATAGTGAGGAATCTCGTCCGGGTCCTGTATCGAAAACCAGTTTTTGGGCGCGCGGAACGAATCTATAAATCCGCTTTCACTGAAATGAAACCAGGCATTATTGGCCAGAAAAAGGCTTCCCGTCATCTGTCCGGTTACATCGGGAACGAATTTCTGCACCTGCTCCACCGTAATGGGGCGCTCGATCGGCAAATCCAGATTTTCGGCCACCTCAGTGACCTGAGGCAATATCGCCGTCAGCAATGCAACGGCGTATGCCACCGTGATATGATACAATTCCATAGTGATGCCCTCGTGAAGCAGTTCCTGCAACAGGTATTATTATTGTGTCTTTTTTAAGTGTCTCTCTCTTGCGGATAAACCATCCTCAGGCGGATGGGATAGTGTATTCGTTTGGGGATTTTGCTCAGTTTGGATATCCTTCTGAGGAATGTCTTGAGCTTTAAGCGAAAAAGGCTGATCTCCGTAAAGACCCTTCAGAAGATTTTTGAAATATTCATTCCTTGTTTGAGTTTCAGGCTGAACATCACAGGTCACCGGCGTTCCTATTTGTTGAGTTCGTGCGGGGTGAAAAGTCAATCCAACCAATTTTTTGTCCTGGGTGTTGATTTCGACCCGAACTTGGTAAGATTCATCCATGAATTTTATCCGCTCGAGTCGAGCCTTTTCAAATTCTTCCGGTGTTGCATCATCGGGTTCATCTGGCTCTTTGTCGGGATCAGTTTCCCACCGCACCCGAGCGTACGGGATGTGTCCTTTTCCGCCTTTGAGACTCCTCGGCATTGTGACTTCAGGTTTTTCATTGGAATGTGTAAACTCTGAGGTGTACCCCAACCTGAGGAGGACATCTCTTGCAAATTCAATAATTTCACGTTTTGACATCGTTGTATCCCCGAGATAGTCAGGATAGTTTTCAGGGTGTTGCTCAGCAAACCAGTTAAGGGGTGACTCAATGAGCGAGACGAAGCCGCGAGGGTCAAAACAGAACTTCCAACCATTGGTCAGAAATAGTGTTCCGCCGAGTTTGCCTATTTCAGGGTTAATGCGAAATTTATCGACGTGCTCGGGCTTAACGGGCCGATCTATGGGCAACTCCAACTGTGAAATAACTTCAGATATTCGGGGGAGAATCGCATTTTGTAGTGCATTTGAGTAAACAGGAGTGACTCGAACCACCAGCAGATCCTCAAGCGGCAACGTTTCATTTTTTTTCAGGACAGCATGATTTTCTTCTATAGTATTCTTTTCTTTTGAAAGAGTCTGCACTTGATTAAAGAAAAAAGCGATAGAAAGAAACAAAACCAGTGAGAATATTATATTTGTTAATTTTAAAAAATATATATTCATTATATAATATTATTTTTATCTGTTAAAACTTGTAGGTAGCTGGTCCCAATTTCCAAACACTTTTAATTTATCCAAGCCAATACTTCCTGTCCCGGTGCGGGTTTTCGCCCTGGTAAGCGCCGTTATATGGAATAAACCGACATTGTTCCAAACAAGAGAATGGAGAACGCGATTATTTCTGATATGGATTATATTACGATTATTTCCATTTAATCAAATTACTACTTGATCTTTCTTTTGACAAGTATTCCGGCAATCCCCCTGGGGTGAAAGGAACACGCAATGGGCGAAATAACTCTTCGTATTTTTTTTGGGGGAGAATGCAGCAGAATCCCACAATTGTTTTTTCTTGAGTATTTATCTCGACATGAAGAAAACAGTCTTCCTCAGAATATCCATTCCCGGGGTTTAGGTCCCACGCCACCCTGCAATAGGGGAGGTGAATTCCGCCGGGCAATGTATAGGGGCCCTCTAAAGTGGGGGTGCAATTCGTGCTAATAAGAGACTCAAATCCTGATTTCTTCAACGTTTTGGTTGCCAGAGAGATTATGGAATTGGTTGTCATCCGAGTTTTACCGGCAAATTGTCTTATCTTCGCGTTTTTTGCGAACAAGTCTTTGGATGGAACAAAACTCATCGACCTCGATGGTGGGGATTTTCCATTGGAATTCTCTGCGAAAAAATAGTTATCCGGAGATCGAAAACTGCTCACATATCCCGCCTTATCGAACTCAAACCAAAAATGGTTTGTCAGCTCAACGCTTCCGGCAACTTCGCCCCGTATTTGCGAGGGTCTAAAAGAAAGCACCTGTTTCTCTGTGAGCGATGGTTTCAGTGGCAAATCGAGTTTTTGCGCAAAATCTGAAATATGAGGCAGTACCGCTTTTAACAACGCGTTGGAACAGGTTGGAGTAATGTGAGCAAAAAGCGACTCCAGAGGAATTTCCATTTTTAAGGGGACTCCGATCTTATTTCTACCTTCTCGTGAAGGATTAAGCCAAAAACCGGTCAGTTCTTTTTCTTGCACATCCACCTCCATTTGAGAATAAATTTTTCCAGAATTCTCACTACTCCAGGAAAGAAGGCAATAAGGAATACGCACCCCGGAATATGGATCGTCTAATGGTCCCTCCAGTGTAGGAACACTGTCTGAGCGGGTAAGATCGTTGGGATATCCCAACTTGCTGAACACATTTTGGGTAAAAGACAGAATTTCATTGGTACTCATTTCTGATTTTCCGGGTTTTCCACGATAATAAGAAGGACTTTTCTGATAGTCCCAATCCGAGAAGAATCCCGGCTTACTGTATGTACCGACAAAACCATCAGGGTCAAAAACAAATCGTGCCCCATTTTTCAAATCAACCGTGCCGCCATATTTTCCCGGCAATGGATCGGCCCGGAAATGTTTTACCTGATCTATCCGAATCGGAGTTTCTACATTCAATTCAACTTTTTCAGCAAAATCAGAAATGCGTGGCAAAATAAGTTTCAGTAAGGCATTAGAGTATGTCGGAGTTATTTGCATCCATTTTTCCGTCTTGGATGTTGCCTGATTCGTCAAGGTTCCCTGTGTCCGTTGAAGAAAGTATTTTTCCGCATCCGGCTTTACCGCTAATTGCAATGGAGTTCCTATGTGAGGACGAACGCCGATTGTGGGAACAATGATCATGCCTTTCAGTGACTTTTTCTCTGTGTCTATAAAAAGGCTGATTTCAGAATGTTGCTCGGGGTCGTTGGAAAAATTCCAGGAAACGTTTGCCTGAGGAATCATTTCGCCGGTATCCAGCAGCGTGGGCCCTACTAATTTTGGCGGAACATTTGGATCAATCACGGCTTTGCTATAACCCAGTTTTTGCACTATCTCACGAGCAAAGGTCACTATTTCATTAGTAGTCATTGTATTTGTGCCAAAATACAAAGGTATGTCTTCAATCTCCTGGATAAAAAAGTAATTCTTTGGAGTAAAAAAATCTTCTATTGTGCCGCAGTTATCGTGCGTAGAAGACCACGTAAAGGAGTATTGGTTTGTGAGAGTGACTGTTATCCTGGCGCGTCCTTGCGAGTAGGTGCTGAAACTGGCAACCTGTTCCATAGCAATGGGACGCTCAATCGGCAGATCCAGCTTTTCGGCATAATCGGAAATATGCGGTAAAACCGCTGACAACAGCGCCGTTGAATAAACAGTGGTAAGATGAATTATTCCTTCTGAAACCATTTCTTTGACAAGTTATTGTTGATAATTGGACCTGTAGCCTAAAGTGTTACACCCATTTGGATAAAGCCCCCAGTAACCGAATACTTTGATTTTTTCCACATCCCGCGAAACGGCAAAGGGATATGAATAGTTTTCCCTGGCTCGATCCAGCGCATATTTGACTCCTCCACACTCGGGTGGGTCAACTGCAGGCTTTCGACCCCATTCATATAAAAAATTTTGTATAAACAGTCTATGATGAACTTGGAAATTGTTTCCAAATCCCGCTGTTACATTTTCTGTGAATCCAACAAAAGCACTTGGAGTTAATGCCGCAGATAAATAGCTGGACAAGGGGACGTTTTCTTTATGAATCATTCCAAAAGATTTTGGTAAGTCACCTTTAGCCGTTTGGCATCCATACAAAAAAACAAAACGGTATCCATGTCTATTTGGGTGATACGGAGCTACAGTATGCAATCTGATTGTTATTTCATCTGAGGAAATAAAACGATTTGTGCTATTTGGACTCATACCAATTCCATTATTTGCCCCATGTCCGATATAAAAGAAATTTCTTGATTCTGAATTAAAAAGAGCTGATCGCAAATTATTCCAGGCATTTTTTTGTTCTTCGGAATCTTGTTCTTCGTGTGGAATACAAAAACAGTATCCTTTGTCTATTTCATTGTCGCGTCTGTCGGGACGTACTGTGAGGCCGAAACTTTCGGCCCTATAAAAAAAATCACCACCCGCAGCAGGCAGCTCATCACCCCCAACATAACTTTCCCATGCGTCGTGGACAGCAATGACCCACATTCCATCGGTTGACCAATTGTCTGTTTGTCGATAAGAGCGTTTTTTTTGAGACTCGGCAAGAGTCGTTGCTTGGGCCGATATGGAAGCTCCTTGCGGGGCATTTGAAACTACTCTTACTACGAAGTCAAAAAAGGTCTTATTAGTATGAACTACATTGTTCGGACCAACAAGATCCCAATATCCGTCAATTACCCCATCATTCGAATGACCGCCAAAGGTTCCGATGTAATTAGTGCCATCGCCGTAGACGTCTATTTCCCAATCAATATTTGTGTACCCTAATTGCACTTTTAGAGAAAGCTGATTATATAATTCTCCAAAGTAATCCATCCAATCGGGGAACGATATGGGGTTGAAGACATTAACAGTAACAGGTTCAGATTTTGTGTCGCCCCCATCTCCAAGCCCGGAGCTCGGTCTCCATGAGGCAAAGGCCGAAATTTCATGAACTCCATTGCTCATGGAAGTAGTGTCAATTGTGACCTGTAAGGGAGACGAAAATGGAGCTGTCTTTATAGAGTTTCCAATTGGAGTGCCATCTTCTTCCACACATACAGTTGTCAATACGCCATCATCCAATCCCACCTCCAAAGGGATAGTGACAGTTCCTGACAGAGTCATTCCATTCGTAATACCAACCAACGAGACCCCGTGACGTACGACACGATAAAGGCGGATATCTGATGAAAAAAAAGCGTTAGTATTGGTTTCAAAACTACCGGAAGGTATAGGTGGCCCAACGTTGTCCGAAGAACGAATAATACCGTCCCCGCTCGACCAGGATTCAGTAAGCGGATCAAATAAAAGGAAACCGTTGAAGTTGTAGCCGGGAGGATAAATAAACATAGGAACAATGCTTGATGGATTATCCCTTGGCATAACCCACTGTACTGGCCTTGAAGATGTATCGCAGGTTAGAGATCGAAAGGAGAGCAATTCATTCCCCGCAGAGAAGGAGCTCGAAGTCGCTCCTCTGTCGGGAGCTGCCCCTTCATGAACAAAATACGTTGTATTTGTACCCTCGGCTCCCGGCATCCAATTGGTCAACGTTTGCCAGGGAGGATTGGAGTTGAGATTTGTGCTGTACTGCACAAGATAAAAGTCTGAATCTGTACTGGTCCAGGAGAGAATCGCATTGGTATCCTGAAGAGATACCCGAAGCCCTTCTACAGCCTGAGCACTGACAGCAACTGTCAGAAGTAACGCAATTCCACTGATTTTTTTTAGCGTTTTCATAGAATCTATCCGTTCGTTTTTGTTGACATCCCACACCCTGGGTGCTGAAGGCATCCTGAACAGACGAACAAACGTAATCTATGGAAATTTGCCCAACCGTTCGCTGTCTGTTGAGCACAACAACTTATCTCACATAGGATTATACCTTGTTTTTACTTTTTTGTCAAATTATATTTCAGCATCCCCACACTTCGCATTACTTCCAGTTCATCCACTCAAAAATAATCTGTGCAAACCTGCGTCATCTGCGGTTAGCTCCCCTCCGGGGATTCCCGGTA
>CAZSTC010000090.1:1160-8776 GCA_964609795.1 uncultured Verrucomicrobiota bacterium | reverse complement strand
GGCTTCTATCCGTAGGTACGTCTCCCTCCGGGAGCCGCACCTACGGTTATGCACATTCGCCTCTCCGAGGCGTGTGCCCTCTGGGCACGGGGCCTTTTCGGGGCCAGCACCCACGGGCATGCATATTTGCCTCTCCGAGGCGTGGGCTTTCCGGGCACGGAGCCTTTTCGAGGGCGGCGGTTTGAGGTTTGGGTGCAGCGGGGGATTTTACGGTCGGGGATTCTCGCTGTTCTTCATGCGCCTGCGGCTCTTCGGGTGCCTGGGGTTCTTCTGGGTGGTCCCAGAGTTTGGTGCGGAGGAGGTCGGCTTTTTCATCAAAAGAGAGTTCTTCCATGGCATTGATTTCACTGATTTGCGCGGCGTGTTTGAGGGTCGCCTGCGCAGCGGAGAATTCGAAGCGTTCGCGGGCAAGCTCCAGAGCGCGGATTTTCAAATGGAGCTTGAGGAGTTGAGAGAAGGCTTTGAGGTCGCCTTCTTCGATGGCCTTATCCATGAATTTGACCAGACCGGCGTAGAGTCGGGTTTCGATGATGGGCAGAGTGGGGAGTGAGGCGGATGTCATAGGTTGGGGATCGTAGGCAGAGGAGAGGCGGTTTGCTGAAGTAAATATGGCAACCTCGGCAACCCTGGCAAAAAAGCCGCGGGAGAGGTCCCAGCGGCTTTTTGCGAAAGAGTCAGAGCTCTTTTGTATCACTCTATAAGGATATGCCTTACTTCGAGGGTGCGGAATCCAGTTGTTTCAGGATTTCATGGATGGCGCGCTCAAGCTGAGGGTCACGGCCCAGGCGGTAATCTTCAGCGGTGAGCTCGACGCGGATATCGGGTTCTTCACCCATTCCTTCAGTGGGGGTGCCATCCAGGCGCCATGCACCGGAGAGAGGCATACGGGCGGAGGTGCCATCGACCAGGCCCATGCCATAAGTCCAGATGACGTAACCGGGAGTGGGCATACCGACGACGAGACCGAGTTTATTGATCCGGACGGCGGTGGTGAAGAGCTCACCATTGGAGTAGGCTTCCTGATCAGACAAAACGATGATGGGTTTATCCCAGGAGCGATCGGGGACGGTCCGGACGGCTTCGTCGCGAGGTTTCACGAAACCGTGAGGTTTGCGCATGAGCCAGCCGATCAGGGTGTCAGCGATATTGCCGCCGCGATTACCGCGAACATCAATAATGAGACCCTGTTTGTCCTGAATGCGGTCATAGACTTCGCGCTCGAAGCGGATCTGATTGGGAGAGCCCATGGCTGCGATGTGAACATAGGCGAGTTTGCCGTCGCTGGCCTTGTCGACGATGTTGACGTTTTTCTCGATTTTATTTTCGTAGAGGGTGTTGCCCCAATAGGAGGTGGGCACACTGTACTTGACCAGGCGCGCATCGTTGGTCGAAGGACGGGTATTGACCATGAAAACGAAGTCATTGGGCTTGTTATTAATGGTCTGGTAGAGATTTTCATCTGCGCGGACATCCTTGCCGTTAATCTGCATGACGTACTCGCCGGCCTTGATGCGCGTGGCTTCGTAGTCGCCGGGCATATTGGGGGGAACTTCGGCAACCCGGAGTCCGGGACCGCGCCAGGTGTAGTCGATCATGAAACCGAGCTTGGGAGTGGAGGGAGAGGGAGAAGAAACCTCCCTGCGGGTGCCGATTTCCGAGTGGCTGGATTCGAGCTCACCGGTCATGCGGTTAAGCAGGACGCCGAACTCTTCGCTGGTATCGATGGTAGGCAGGAGCCGTTCATAGCGTGCGCGAATGGCATCCCAATCGCGGCCGTGCATATTGCCGTCATAGAAACCGCGTTTAAAGTTACGCCAGAATTGGGCGAAGGCGGCCTGGCGTTCATCCTGAACGTTGCGTTCGAAATCGGCGATGAAGGTGATTTTTTCCAGAGGGGCGTTATCCTGAATGAGGCGCCCGAAGATTGCGCCATTGGCAGCAGTGAAATAGACCTTTTTAGCAGCGGGCGCGATCTGGAGATTTCCTTTGCCGCCTCCGGCGGTGACGGTGCGGATGCTTTTGCCGTCATAGCTGACAAGAGCGATTTCGCCGTTGAGGATTGCGACCAGGTCTCCGGTGGGAGCGGCGAGCATTTGGGAGGGCATACCGGAGCAATGCCTGACGATACGGCGGTCGATTCTGTTGAAGTCGATGGAGACAGAGACCTTATTGGTGGAGGGCTCGAACTTGAGGTCGAAATCATCGAGCTGAGCCGTACTTTCGCGCAGGGGCAGACGATAGATGCCCGCGCCATCACGGTCGCTGAAAAAATAGAGGAACTTGCCATCGGCGGACCAGGTCGGCATTTCGTGCATGGCATTGAGCTGGGTCACGTTGACGGGAGTACCGCCTTCAGAGCCGATAATGAAGATATTGCGAGCGCCGCGGGGGACGTTCTGAGTATAGGCGATCCAGCGGCCATCGGGCGACCAACTGAAAGTCGAACCGCCATTGCCATAGAGGTAGGAGGCGGGCAGACTCACAAGTTTAGAGAGATTGCGGTTCTCGAGGTTGAGGCGGTAGAGTCCGCCCTCGGGGCCGGAGACCCAGAAAGCGATGGCTGAACCCTCCGGAGAGAGGACCGGGTTAAGGACGTCCTCTTCGCGATCCCAGAGGCATGTGACGTTGTCGCTCTCAAGGTCCAGCTCATAGAGGCGCAGATTCTTCTGGCGGTCAGAGAGGAAGTAGAGTTTGGTCGGATTTTTGCCTGGAGCGACGATGAAATTGGAATCCTCGCCGACCCAATCGGTCAGGCGCTTGGCAATGTTGGCAGAGCGATTGGCGACACCGGGCGGTTTCTGACTGGGGATAGACCAGATTTCGCTGCGGAGGCCAAAGAAAACGGTGGAGCCATCCTCGGCAACGGCCAGTTCCGCGGCGTTGTCACTGTCGAAGCGCTCGTTTCTGCGTTTATTGGTTTTGGCATCGACGGCGGCCTGAATGAGGACTTTTTCAGGGGTCTCACAGCCGGAGCGCAGGATGTAGAGGTCGATATCGTACTCAAAGGCGATATCGCCCGAAGCGGCTGCAACGGAAGGAGCGCGGACGGCATCGCCGGTAAACTGGGTCATGGGGCGGCCTTCTCCCTTGAGATTGAACATCCAGAGGTTAGGGGTCATGGCCGGTGTATCGGTAAACTTTTTCGTCATGCCGATTTCGCTCAGAGTGGGGACGCCGGGGGTTCTTTCGCCGATGGTGACGGTGAGGATTTCCTGGCCGGAGGGCATGAATTGAGACCAGATATGCTGTTTCTGATCATCTACCAGGGCTTTGCATTCGGAGGTGGCGACATCCAGGAGATTGATCTGCATGGCGCCGGAGCCGTAGTAACGAGGGCGAATCCAGGGAAAACCAAAGCGTCCGTAGACGATGGTTTTGCCATCGGGAGAGAAGGCGGGGAAATTGAGCTTGGTGAAATCCTCGGCGTATTTCTTAGTAACCAGGTCTAGATTGACGGAGAAGATACCCGGACCTTTGCCGTCACGGGTGGCGGAGAAAAGGATTTCGGAGCTATCCGGGGACCAGCCCGAAGGGACTTCGGCTTCGCTGCTGAAGGTGAGTTGGCGAGGAGAGCCGCCCTCCGAGGGCATGACGAAAATATCACTATTGCCGTTGCGGGTGCTGGAGAAAGCGATCCATTTGCCATCCGGAGACCAGACGGGGTCCGAATCCATATCGACGTGCAGGGTGAGCGGCGTGGCGCGTCCGCCAGCGGAGGGGACGGACCAGATATCGCCGCGGTAGACGAAGGCCAGAGTTTTGCCGTCGGGACTCAGTGAGGGCAAACGCGCGCCAATCAGATACTCCTGAGAGGGTTGGGAATCCTCAGCAAAAGCGGTTACGACGAAGGCGGCGCAGAGGCAAAGGGTGCTCAGCGAACGCCTGTTTTTTCCAAAGTGATTTAACAGTTGCATAAAAACCTGTCAGAGAGAATAGCCAAAGAGAGGGTATAAAAAAACAAATATTTGCTAAAAAAGCGGAAAAACTTAAAAAGGAGGAAGTTAGGCTTAGATATCGCGGATGTAGAGCTCGCGATTTTTCCAGAGGTAGATGGTCCCTGAGATGACGGTGAGGATGACGGCGACCCAGATGGAAACGATGACGAAGTAATGGGTCCAGTTATAAAAGGAGAAGAAAGTGACGGCATAGGAGCCCCATTCCTTGTAGGAGAGCTCGACCAGGATGGCGATGATGCAGACGATCTGAGAGATGGTTTTGTGTTTGCCGTAGCGCTCGGCGGCAAGGATGGTGTTGCGGGATGCAGCCAGGAGGCGCAAACCGGTAATGGCGAGCTCACGTGCGACGATGATGCCGCCCATCCATGCGGGCATGATCCTCAACTCGACAAAGACGATAAAGGCCAAGCAGGTGAGGATTTTATCGGCCAGGGGGTCCATGAGGATGCCAAAATTGGTAATGATTTTATCGCGCCGGGCGATGTGGCCGTCAAAGAAATCGGTCAGACCTGCCGTAATGAAAAGAAGAAGAGCCAAGGTCCTTGATAAAGGAAACTGGAAATTCATCACTAACATGAACGCCCCGGTGAGGAGGAGCCGTGAAAGCGTTAGTTGATTTGGTACGTTCATCGACGCGACAGTCCCTTATATCAAAAAGAAAGAAAAACATCAACTCTGTATTGCAATCTTGCAGACATCTGGTAGGATCGCGGCTGAAATTAGCTTTTATTATGAGCAAAACAAAGGTCTTACTGCTAGGCGCGGGTTTTATCGCGGATATACACTTGGAGTCATACAAGCGGTTTGTGGCAGATGCAGAGGTCGTGGGCATCTATTCCCGGAGAGAAGAACGGGCTAAAGAGGTCGCGAAGCACTGGGGAATCGCGAATTACTACACGGATTGGAAAGAGGCGATCCTGAAATCGGGAGCGGACGTGGTGGATATCTGCCTGCCGAATTTCCTGCATTGCGCTGTGGCTTGTTTTGCTGCGGAGAACGGGCTGCATGTGATTCTGGAGAAGCCGCTCTGCCTGAGCCTGGAAGAGGCGGATTTGATGATCGCGACCTGCAAGAAGCACGGCCGCAAGCTGATGTATGCCGAAGAGCTCTGTTTCGCGCCCAAGTATGAACGGGTACGCAAAACGGTGGAAGAGGGTGCCGTGGGGAATATATTCCAACTGCGTCAATGCGAGAAGCATAGCGGACCGCACAGCGACTGGTTTTACAATATCGAACAGAGCGGCGGCGGAGCGATGATGGATATGGGTTGCCATGCTTTCGGGTGGTTTCGCTGGATCTTGAAGCGCAAGGCGGTAAAGAGTGTGTATGCGACGATGCGGACGCTCTACCATACGGGCAGGACAAAAGCGGAGGATAACTCGCTGGCGATTGCGGAGTTCGAGGACGGGACCATCGGGGTCGCGGAGAACTCCTGGGCCAAACAGGGAGGAATGGATGACCGGATCGAGATATACGGTACGGAGGGAGTTGTTTATGCGGATCTCTTCGTCGGGAATTCGGCCCTGACTTACAGTGAGAAAGGGTACGGGTACGCGATGGAGAAGGCAGGCAGCACGAAAGGATGGAGCTTTACGATTTTTGAAGAGGTTTTTAATCAGGGATATCCGCATGAGCTGGCGCATTTCATTGATTGCGTGAGGAATAACAAGGAGCCGGTCGTGACCGGTGAGGATGGGCGAGCGGTGCTGGAAATGATGCTGGCGGCTTATGAATCGGCCCGGACGGGCGCGAAGGTGATGCTGCCTTTCCATCCGAAAGTGAAGAAACCGATTGATTTATGGCTGGGAAAATAATAAAAATAACCGATTTTTTAAGAAAGAAAAAATATGAGCAGTTCATCCAAGTCTAAGATTCCCCTGATACCGAGGAATATTCTTTTCCCGTTCATTTTGCTGACGACCTGCTTTGCATGGTGGGGTCTGGCAAATAACATGACCGATACGCTGTTGGCCTTTTTCAAGCGGCTGATGAGCATGAGCGATTTCCAGACATCCTGGATTCAGTTGGCGTTTTACGGGGCGTATTTTTGCCTGGCGATCCCGGCGGCACTGATCGTGCAGCGATTCAGCTACAAGGTGGGTGTGCTTTTCGGCCTGGGCATGTTCACGCTGGGCGGTTTGATGTTTTACCCTGCCGGCTTGCTTTTTGGCGATGCAACGAATCTCATGAGATTCATGTTTTTCCTGATTTCGCTCTATGTGCTGGCAGGAGGATGCTCGATTCTGGAGACGGCCGCTAACCCGTATATTCTGGCGATGGGGGCACCGGAGACGGCGACGCGGCGCCTCAACTTCGCGCAGTCTTTTAACCCGATTGGTTCGATATTGGGTGTGATGCTGAGCGGGTGGTTTATCCTGAGCCAATTGCAGCCCCTGGATGCAGATGACCGGGCGATCATGGGTTTGATCAATGCCGATGGGCTGGAGAAGCTTCAGATCGGGGAGCTGCAGGGTGCAGTGAATACCTATGTCGGGTTCGCGCTGCTCCTGGTGGTGATCTGGTTTGCGATTCTCTTTTGCCGGATGCCAGCCTGCAGCGCGGCGCCGGTGCAGAAGGGAGTGATGAGGAACATCTGGGCGTTTATCTCGATCCCTTTTGACGCGTTTCACTTTGAACGGGGCGGATTCTTCATGGAGATGAAGGATCTCCTGCGGCATCGGAAATATCTCTGGGGCGTCGTGGCGCAGTTCTTCTATGTCGGGGCCCAGATCGGGGTGTGGTCGTATACGATCCGTTACGTGATGCAGGAGCTGAATCTATTGGAGGCTTCGGCTTCAGATTACTACACGATTACGCTGTTTGTATTTGTAGGAATGCGTTTCGTGTGTACGTTCCTCATGAAGTACATATCGCCGAATATGTTGCTGGCGACGCTTTCGGTTTTGGCGGTGCTCTTTTGCCTGCCGGTGATGTTTATCGGAGGAATTGTGGGAGTGATTTCGCTCATCAGCATATCGGGGTGCATGTCTTTGATGTTCCCGACGATTTACGGTATTGCCAGCGAGGGGCTTGGAGAGAAGATGAAGCTGGGCGGCTGCGGTCTCATCATGGCGATTCTGGGAGGAGCCGTTCTGACGTCTTTTCAAGGCCGGGTTTCGGATGGAGCTGGGATCAGTTTTTCCTATATCGTACCGGCATTGTGCTTCGTGGTTGTCGGTTACTACGGATTGATGACCGAGAAAGGGACAAGCAATGAGAGCAACCAGACCGGAATGCCAAAAATACCGGGTGCTTTGATGGGAGTCGTGGGAGTTGTGACGATTGTGGTGGTCTGCGGCTGTATTTTCTACCCGAAATACATGGATGGACAGAAAGCGCTGCAGGCGAAGGCTGATGGCCAGAGCGCAGTGCAGAGCAAAGGTTTCGGCGGCTATTATGCCCTGGAAAATACGGGCGGTCTGGAAATCCTGGAAGTGGTGCCCTCGAAAGAGAAAGCGTCCGACGGGAAATTCAGGGGAGTGTTGCGGCATTATCAGGTAAAAGAAGTCAGTCCGAAGGGCCGCGTGAAGAGCGAAAATATCAATTACGTTGAGGTTGGCCTCTGCATAATGGATTCGGACAAGGGGAGCGTGGAGTGGAAGATCAATCCCAAAACAGAAGACTTTCAGTATGCCGCCGAGAGTGATACTCTGAGCTTCC
>CAZSTC010000090.1:0-1060 GCA_964609795.1 uncultured Verrucomicrobiota bacterium | reverse complement strand
GTCGGGGTGTTGCCGGGGCAGGATGCAGCCGGACAGGGAGTGTCAGAGGCGCCCAAGGAGGAGAAGACTCGCAGGATACTGATGCTCTCCTCGGCAAATTTGTCTTTTGTGCAGCATTACCAGGTGGTAGATCGTTATCTCAAAGAGTTAAGTGGTTCGGGGGTGCCGTACGCGATTGATTTTTTTGAGATGGATACGCTCACGAATATGCACAAGGTGGGTTTGGAAGCACGGCTGGAGGCACTATGGAAGGAGATTCAATCGGGGAAATATGATTTAATTACGACTTTCGGGGAGGTAGCGTTTGAGACACTGAACCGGTATCACGAGAGGATTCCCAAGGAGGTCGCGATTGTGTTTCTAGGGAGTCCCACGGGGTGGCAGCGGATGCTGGGAGAGCATGCGAATCTGACGGGCGTAGTGGATGAGGTAAACCCGGAAGAGAATATCGAGCTGATCCGGAAACTATTTCCGGGAAAAAAGAAGTTGCTGCTGCTCACCCACTGGGGAGAGAGAGGGCAGGAAGTGAGAGACCGGGTTTTTGCCTATTTCAAACAGAATCCGGAATTGGAGTTGATTTACATTGATAATGACAGTGTGAGTACTCCGGATATGTTAAAGGAGATATCGAAATTAGATTCGGATACGGCGATTCTTTTTTATGGTTGGTATAATCGGGAGGCGGTTAATTTCGTGTCGCTGCATCTTCTAATGAACGAGCTGGGAGTTCGGGAAGATTTGCCTCTATTCGTGATGAACGATGCGATGCTTCAATTCAAGACAATAGGTGGGAGCCTCATAGAGTCGGGACGCATCGGAGCCACCGCGGGTATGATAAGTGTCCGGATACTGTGCGGAGAGCCGGCCCATAGTATTCCGGTTCATGTGTTGAAGCCGCGAGTTTTCCTGAACTGGAATATACTGAAAAACCACCAGGTTTCTGAGAGAAATATCCCGGAAGATGCGATTGTCCTGGGCAAGCCGCAGAGCTATACAGAGACTTACTGGAAGTGGTTATTGGCCGGAGGGATTTTTCTGATATTTCTCCTGGTTTCGTCGG
>CAZSTC010000089.1:0-8816 GCA_964609795.1 uncultured Verrucomicrobiota bacterium | reverse complement strand
TCTGGCTGAGCTGGCGGCCGAAATCTGGCGTCAGCATTTTCCGCCCATTATCGGTGCCGAAATGGTGGAATACATGCTGGAGAAATTCCAATCCGAAGCGGCTATCCGGCGGCAGACGACCGAGGAAGGCGTCCACTACTATTTCATAAAGCACGACGGGCAGACGGCAGGCTATATGGCCATTCGCCCGGAGCCCGAATCGCTTTTCCTGAGCAAAATCTATTTGCGGCAGGCTTTCCGGGGCAAAAGGCTCTCCCGAGCCGCCATAGATTTCCTCGTCGCATTCTGCCGCGAGCATCGCCTGGGCAAGATATGGCTCACGGTCAACCGCTTCAACCTGGAGCCGATTGCCGCCTATGAAAAGATGGGCTTCCGCAAAGATCGCACCCAGTGCGTTGATGTCGGCCGGGGATTTTTCATGGATGACTATATAATGGTCAAAGATATCCCGGTGGAGCCATCGGTTTAACACATCCCGGAAATAAGATTTCATTCCACAAAAAAGACCTTTTGTGCTATATTGAGCCCAAGGTTATGGAAAACTTTTTTAGAAATACTTTGGCTCAAACGCTCTCGGGAGTCTTTATGAAAAGGGCAGCTTGCAGGTTGTTTCTCCTGGCTATGCTCCTCGGACTTTGCGCTCAGTCCTCGGCGGAGTCTCTATTGGCAAATTTTTACACCAACCCGGGAAACCTTGACCGGGTGAAGACTTTCGTTCAGGAGGAAAAAACGCCTGACGAGGAGCTCCTCCTCACCGAGTTTTTGGAAATCCCGACCAAACGCGCCCCTTTCTATGGAACCTTTATTCAGGGGCTCCTGGTGCCTCCCGAAACCGGGACCTACTATTTCTACATCGCAGCCGATAATGACGGGCAGTTTTACCTGAGCAGCGATGCCAGAGCGGAGAATCTAGGGGCCGAACCGGCTTGTATCATCGATGGAAACAATCCCTCAGCCAGCCGAAAATACAATGCATACCCGACCCAGAAATCGGCAGCCATCGAACTCACTGCAGGCAGCGAATATTATTTTGAGATTTATCACTATGATTTCGGCTACACAAGCAATCTGTCGATCGCCTGGGCCACGCCTTCCATGGGAGATGTGGTTCCGAGCCTGCCTATTGAAGTCCAGTATACCAAAGTTTATTCCGCTCCGTCCAAGCCGCCCCGGATTGTGACCCAGCCCGTGTCTCAAAACTTCTGGGAGGGCGATCCGCTCAGCTTGAGCGTTTCCGCACTGGGAGCCCTGCCTCTCTCCTATCAGTGGTTTAGGGAGGGCGTGGAAATTGCCGGTGCGACCCATGCGCTCTACAGCCTGAGCGCTGTTTCCACTGAGGATGCGGGCAGCTACACGGTGGAAGTCCGCAACGAAATCGGGAGCGTGACAAGCGAGGCCGCCCTGGTGGAAGTCCGCTCGACCGGGAATCTGGTCCAGGCCCATTTCTATGATAACCTGACCAGTCTGGCTCAATTGAAAACCCGCATAGCCGAGGGCGTCCCTTATGACGAACGCGGTCTTCTGGAAGAATATCTGGAAGTCCCGCTCAATCGCGCGGTCAATTTCGGCACCTTAATTCGGGGGATGATCCTGCCTCCCGAAACCGGGACCTATTACTTCTACGTCTCGGCCGATAATGACGGGCAGTTTTACCTGAGCAGCGATTCCAGCCGGGAGAATCTCAGCGCCGAACCGATTTGCGTTGTTGTCGGGCACAATTGCACCACCAGCCGGGTCTACAATAAATACCCGACTCAGAAATCGGCGGCCATCGAACTCACTGCGGGCAAGGCCTACTATTTCGAAGGCTATCAATGCGATTACGGCTACGACAGCAATTACTCGGTCGCCTGGTCCACTCCCTCCATGGGGGATGTGTTGCCGACTCTGCCCATCGAAGCACAGTTTCTGGCTCCCTTCCGGGCGCTGACTCCGACTCTCTCCTATACCTGGATTTCCGGAGAATTGGAGCTCACTTTCACGGGCACGCTCCAGAGCTATGATCCGGAAGAGGACCTCTGGACGGACGTCGCCACCGAGGGCAATTCCTATCGGGTGGTGCTTGATCAGAAGGCGAGACTCTTCCGCGCTCGGAACTAGAAAGCCGCGTTGCGGCGAAGACGAAATCTGCAAGAGGGATGGATGCGATTAATCCTCCCTCTTTTCTTTTTTCCGGATGAGATCGCGTGCCGGCAGGATCGCCTCCTCACCCATATTCTGATGGAGGAGGTCCACCGCCGTTGCCAGCCGGATACGGGATTCCCGGCTGCCGGGTGCCTCGGAGAAAAGCGGCAGATTCATCTCGATGCAACTGGAAGGACAGACATTCGAGAGCTTGACGCCGGCCATCCGAAGCGGCAAGGGTTTCACCCAGACCCTGCTTAGAAGCGTCTTCAGAAGCGGGTAAAAATCAGGCGCCACACAGGAGGCCTCATGCAGACTCTCCGAGCCCTGAGCCTCTTCCATGCCGGGGTATCGGACACGGATTGTCAGAGTCTTGACGAACTTGCCGTCGGAGCGGATTTTCACCATCAATTGATCGAGCATCTGTTTGAGACGCAGCTCCACTTCGTCCACATCCGATAAATCTTTTAAAAAGGTTTTCTGCTGGCCGTAGGATTTCGGCTCTTCGACGGCGCTCACCACAGGCCGATCATCAATCCCGGCCGCATACTGCTGGAGCTCGCGCGCATAGCTTCCCACGGCCCGCTCCAGGAGCTCCAGAGGTGCCCGGAGAATATGATAGACTTTGAAGAGGCCCAGATGGTCCAAAGCCTGACCGGTCTTCTCCCCAACTCCGGGGAGCCAGCGATTGGAAAGAGGATAAAGGAACATCGCTTCCGAGCCCGGAGGCACCACGCAGAAGCTCTCCGGTTTATGGAGCTTGGAAGCGATCTGGGTGACGAGCTTATTGGTTCCCATTCCAAAGCTCACCGGCAATTGGAGAGTCGCGCGGATGCGGTCCCGGATTGCACCGGCGAGCTCCTCGACCGGCTCCTTGCGCCCGCTCAAGTCAAAGTAGCCCTCGTCAATCGAGCAGCGTTCGATCTCGGGCGTGAAATCATAAATGATCTCAAACATCCGTTGGGAAAATTCACCATATAACCCATGCCTGCCCGGAATCATGATGAGCTCAGGGCAAATTCTCCGGGCCATTGCCGTGGGCATCGGAGTGCGCACTCCCATCCGCCGCGCCTCATAAGAGGCCGAGCAGACGATTCCCCGGTCCAGACCGCCTACGGCAATCGCTTTACCGCGCAGGCTCGGGTCGAGCACCTGCTCCACCGATGCGAAGAAAGCATCGGCATCCAGGTGAACAATCTTGCGGGGAGCCTCCGGCATAACGGCAGTCATTCATAAATTTAAGGAAATACTTTGAGCACGGTTCCGTCCAATCCCTGCGGCGTGACGGTGAGCGAGAAGAGAGTCGCCGTGCAGAAATAGAGTGCGCATTCCTCGAAATCCGGGAGTGCACCGTAATCCAGGCGATTCAGCGGAAAAGGGAGCGCCCGGCCGAGGCTCTGAGTTTCATCGCCGGAAGCAGTACGGGAGCCGCGCACCTGATTCCAGAGAAGGCGCGATTTCTCCAGAGAGTTTTCTTCACTGAAGAAGAAAAGCGGCGCCTCGGTTTTGCGGGCTTTCCCGGAGAGATCTTTCCCGGCTTCCTCTTTCAGACTTCGCAGGAGTTTCAGGAGATTCTCCGAGCTGGAAAGGGCGATATACCCCGGGGCTTCGCCGCGGCCCGGGAGCGCAGCCAGATAAAGCGGCCGCGATGCACCCTCGGTCTTCAACGGCTCAGCCTGATAAAATCCGGACGTTTCTCCCAGAGGCTTCAACGTATAAGGGAAATTGAGGCCGATCGCCTTAAAGGTATGAACGCTGAGCGTCTGCAAAGAGCTCAGAAAAAGCTCGGCCTCAGATGAGCCAACCAGATAAGCCCAATCCGGCTCGCTCGATTGCGTAAGCTCGGCTGGCACTTCAAAAAAGATCAGGTCATCACCCAGGGGCTTCAGGAGTCCCTCGGCCAGATTGAGTTCAGGCGCCTCGCGAAGATATCCCTGCTCAAAACCGAGAAAGAGCAACTCCTTCAAAGGATAGGCCTCATTGGAAACACGGTCCAGAACCTTGAGCGCTTCGGGCAGCTTCATCCTCAGTCGCCAGGCCGAAAGAGCATTCCCCGGAATAAAATCAGGCGTTCGGCATTCGCTCATCTGCGCCGTGTTGAGCAACCGCGTCAGCCCGGCGCGCGTCGAGGCCGGCGCCTCCAAATGAAAGCGTGTACGCAGGCCGCCATCGGCCAGAACGCTCGCAGCGCCGATGGAGCTGATCGTCTCCAGATGAAGCGAATTGAGCAGAAGGGCGGGATTTGGAAAAAGGGGATTGAGCTTCCTGCCCGCTGCGGCCGTTTCAGCTTCCAGAGTTTCCATGGAGCGCTTGAGGACCTCGTGAAGCGCTTTGACAATAGGCGGAGGCTGAATCCAGAGATGCCCCAGAGCGTTTCTGAAGAGCGCTCGCTCCTGGATTACATAAGCCTGAAGCGACTTGAGCCGCGGCGCCTGATCGGCCTCTGCCCGGAGCACTTTTCCGGCCACCGATAAATCCCCCAGCGCAAGAATGAGGTTCCGATTTTTGAGCCCCATCCAGAGATTCACTCCGCCGGTGGGGAAGGATTGCGAGTCAGAGAAGAAGCTCCCCTCGGGCGCACCCAGTTGTTCGATAAAGCGTTCCAGAACCTCTCGCGAAAGCGTGAAACAGGCGAACTCCACCTCTTCCACTTTTTGAACAGGAACCTCCAGGCCATCCCGCTTCCAATTCTCTTTCTGTTTTTCCAGGAGTGCGCGAACCAGAGAAGCATCCCCACGCGTTTCGGCAATGAGGACACAGGAATCATTGAGGAGAATATCGCTCCGCTCCGAGGCGATCAGGGCCAGCATGAGCGGACCCTCCAGAAGCCGCGCATAGTCCCCGAAGTCAGCCCGCAACTCCTTCTCCATCGGGGTCAGAATTTTTCGTTGGAACTTCCCGAGACTGTCTTTCCAGAAAGGCTCGAAACCGGGCGACTCGATCAGGCGTCCCCAGGGCGAGCCGCGGAAAGCTTCAAGCGCTTTATCCACGCCTTCGATCGCCAGATACGCATAGGTATCGGCAGGCAGGTTCTCAGGTTTGAACTCGGCACGCGAATTGCCGACAAATCCCCCATAGAGAAAAAAACTGCAGCAACAGAACAACGCCGCCGTTCTTCCCGACAGAACCCCTCCGATAAACCGCATCACTTTAAGCACGCTTTTAAGCTCCCCTCTCACGCCAATCAGTGTAGCATATTTAGGGCCGCCGATTGAACTGGAAAAACCTTGTTTCGCCCCCCGGCTCTCCACGGCTATTTATGACCACACAGGCGGAGAAGGTATCAGGCTGCGCTTAAAATTAAACCTTTTATTTTACTCATCCGCTTTGCCGCCGCTCTCTAGCATTCGCCTGATTTCACGGTCAAAATCCGAAGTGATCTTCTGTGTTTTATTGAATTCGGCATATTCTGTTTCCGCTTTTTCGGTTGCCATTTGTTTTGAGACTTTTCCTTTGTCCGTTAAAATCTCGTATTTACGAAATGCCAGAAATTCATTAACACTGGCAGAGAATTCTTCCATGGTAAAAGTGTTCTCCCTCTCAATCAAATCTTCTATGTAATCGAAATAGCCCGTTACCGCTCGTTCCAGCCGTTTGATCTCCTTTTCGGGAAGATAGTTTTTTGCAACGGAAACATCAGATTTCAATATTCGTCCCTCCGGTGCATTTTTCCATGTGGTCAACCCCATGTTTTCTTTATTTCTGTCGGCTTTTGAGTAAACGATTTCAGCTGCTGTCCGTCCGGTGATGGCATAATGGAATTTGTTCTGTATCATGGCATAAAAATCATGTGTCACCGGGGAATTTTTGTCGTAGTCAATGCTGCATTCGGCAAAGATATCTGTAATTTGCTGCCAAATGCGGCGTTCGCTGGCCCTGATCGACCGGACACGCTCCAGCAGTTCTTTAAAGTAGTCTTTTCCGAAGGCCGTTTTCCCTTGTTTCAGCCGCTCATCGTCGAGAGCAAAGCCTTTAACCATGTATTCTTTGAGTACCCCGGTCGCCCAGATGCGAAAATGTGTGGCGCTGCGAGAATTCACACGATAACCAACTGATATAATGGCGTCGAGATTGTAGAAATCAATATTGCGCCTTATCTTCCTCGATCCTTCTTGTTGAACAATTTCCATTTTGGAAAGAGTTGCTTCTTCACGAAGTTCACCCTCTTCATAAATATTTTTCAAATGCTTGCTGATTGCCGGTATCTGAACCCCAAACAGCTCGGCCATTGCATTTTGCGTAAGCCAGACCGTTTCACCTTTGATGACCGCATTTACGGACACATTTTCAGATACGGAACGATACACTAAGAAACGAAACTCCTGATTCATACTCCTTCCTCAATTCCAAAAATAATCGTGCGGGGAAGTCCCGCGCTCTCTTGCCTATTGTCGGACATAGATGATTCTTTTTTTAGCAGTTAAAAAAAACATGATGCCATTTTGGAAGGGCCCTGTTCAAGGCTAATTGTTGTTGCGTCTCTCTACAAAAATGATCAAACCACAGGCCGGCACAGGTCAGCCCGGATTGTGTGTGCAGAGAATCATTAGTGTTTATCCCCGTCCATCCGTGGTTTTTGCCTGCCGTAGTTCATGTTCCCTGTCTATCCGTGATTCTGCGGATTATTTAGCAGATTCGACTTGATTATTTTACTAACATGAAATAGATTTCCAGTGCAGTTTTGCCAGAAGTATTTCTCACCGTTGAAAAGGCAAAAAAGGGTCGTTCTGTGCCCGCAGGGATTTGCGGAGTGCGTAGAGGATGGCTGAAAAATAAATAATCTCGAAAGAGAGCAAATTACTATGCAAATAACTTTTTTAAAACGTTCTCTGGACGTTATCAAATCCGGTTTTCTGGCCGGCATTGCCCTGACATTATTGTTGAGCGCGGCTCAATTACACGCGGCTGTGGGTGATAAATTCACCAAGGGTGTTTTAGAATACATCGTTCTTACCGAGGACCCCGTTTCCAAGACGGGAACGGTATTGGTCCAATGGAATTCGGCTGTGCCTCTGGAGGGTGCACTCACTATCCCTCCGGAAGTAAGCGCAGGTGAAGCGGCTTACTCCGTTACTAAAATTAATGGTTGGGCCTTCCGAAATTGCACTGAGCTGACAAGCGTCATTATTCCGGACAGTGTGGATACGATTGGCGAATGGGCCTTCCGGGATTGCACCGCTCTGGAAAGCGCCACGATTCCGGGCAGTGTGAACATTATCGGCGGATTGGCATTTGGCAACTGCTCAAGTTTGTCGAATTTAGTTATCGGCGAGGGCGTGAAGACTATTGACGGCGAAGCGTTTCGCGGTTGCAAGAGTCTCTCAAGCGTCACGATTCCGAACAGCGTCACCGATATTGGCTATGCCTCATTCGTCGAGTGCTCCGGTCTCACGAATCTGGTCTTGGGCAACAGTGTCACCAATATCGGTCAATCGGCATTTTCATACTGCATCAAACTGGCGGGGGTCACGATACCAGATAGTGTCGTCAATCTCGGCGATTATGTATTTAATAATTGCTCTGCCATGACGACTCTGGAGCTCGGAGAGAATGTAAATCGTATTGGCGATTGGGCCTTTATGAACTGCGGCAGTTTGACAAGCGTCACGATTCCCGAGAGTGTCACCGATATCGGAAAATGGGCCTTTCGCGATTGTACCAGCCTTGCGAACGTCACAATTCAGAACAGCGTCACCGACATCGGGACGGAGGCATTCTATAATTGCTCAAGCCTGGTCAATCTGGATCTCGGCAATGGTGTGGCCAGTATTGGTCCGAATGCGTTTAGCAGTTGTACAAGCCTGACGGAGGTCGCGATTCCCGACAGCGTTACCAGTATTGATAATGGGGCATTTTCTTTCTGTGCGAATTTAACAAACCTGGAAATCGGCAACAGTGTCACCAATATTGGCGCGATGGCCTTCCATCTCTGCAGAAAACTGGAAGCTGTCACCCTTCCGGATAGCGTCGTCAATCTCGGCAATTATGCATTCCAGGGTTGCTTTGCAATGGCGACTCTGCAGGTCGGTAACGGCGTTACCGGTATCGGCGACAACGCATTCCAGAACTGCACCAACCTGGTAAGCCTGCAAATGGGAACCAATGTGACCCAAATCGGCCGGGAGGCATTCAACTCCTGTCAGAGCATCACGAACGTCACGATTCCCGACAGCGTTGTTAATCTGGGAGACTCCGCATTTAATAATTGCATTGGGCTAACGACTCTGGAGATCGGCAATGGCCTCACCAATATCGGCCTGAGTTCATTCCAGGGATGCTCCTCTTTGGCGAATCTGAAGATTGGCAATAGCGTCACCCAAATCGGAGACTACGCATTTCTAAACTGCACCGGTTTGACAAATCTGGTCTTCGGCGGGAGCCTCGGCCGCATTGGCGCGGGTGCCTTCACCTCCTGCGTGGGCCTCACCAATATCGTGATTCCCGAAAGCGTAACCAATATCGCCGGAATGGCGTTTTATAACTGTGCCAATTTAGCTAATCTGGAGTTCGGCAGCGGCGTGACCGATATCGGCGCGGAGGCCTTTCGCGATTGCACGAGCCTGACAGACATCAAAATTCCGGATAGCGTCATCCAAATCGGCAACAATGCATTCCAGCGCTGCACCGGTTTGACAAATCTGGTCCTTGGCAACGGCCTCACCCGCATCGGTTCCGGAGCCTTCATCTCCTGC
>CAZSTC010000088.1:0-8834 GCA_964609795.1 uncultured Verrucomicrobiota bacterium | reverse complement strand
GCTACGTCGTTTTCTTAGCTCTCTTTCTTTTCCTAAGTTCTCTTTCCGCCTTCGCGGCTTCACCCGTATCGGATTTCACGTATGAAATCCTTGAGGGCCAAGTCACGATCACAGGCTACACGGGCAGCGATGAGCATGTCGTCATCCCTTCCGAGATTGAAGGGCAGCCGGTGACTGAATTAGGTCGTCGCGCCTTCGGAGAGAATACGCAGGCCAAGTCATTTGTGCTCCCGGACAGCTTGAGGAGAATAGGAGATCGGTGTTTCATGTTGTGTGAAAATCTGGAAACAATCGAAATCCCGGCTCAGGTTGAAAAGATAAACAATTTCGCATTTGCCTGCTGCCTTCGTCTGAGCCGAGTAACTCTTCCTGCCAGTGTCGCTGAAATTGGCGCTTTTGTTTTTAACTGTTGCCCTGAACTGATAGAAATCAGCGTGAGCGAGGGTAATCCCAACTATAGCAGCCGGGATGGAGTTCTTTTCGATGAAGAGCAAACGACCCTCATCAAATATCCGTCAAATCGAGCGGCGGTGGAATACACGATTCCGGAAACAGTGAGGAAAATGACTCATTGGGCTTTTGATTACTGTCAGAACCTGGAGACTGTCGTAATTCCCGATGGCCTTACCATTATTGACCCGGGGGCATTTACAGAGTGCTACAGTTTACAAAAGATAGATATTCCAAACACGGTTACAAATATTGGAATGTTAGCATTCGATCTTTGCTCTCAGTTGAAAGAGGTTAATATAGGTAATGGTGTAACCCATATTGAGAATGGTGCATTTAGATCCTGCCCCCAACTGCGCGAGATCATTATCCCGGACAACGTTCTCAGCCTGGGAGATTCTTTGTTTCTTGACTGTAGGGGCTTAGAGACAGTGCGAATCGGAAATGGCGTCACGGAAATAAAAGGCAATATGTTCAAAGACTGCCCCCAGCTAAAGGAGGTGTCTATGGGTAACGATGTCACAATCATCGGAGAGAGCGCATTTTATGATTGTTCCAGTTTAATAAATCTTAGCATCGGAAATAATGTCACCCGCATCGAAAACAATGCGTTTTATGGTTGCACGAACTTACAGGAGATCGTTTTGCCCGACACCCTGACCCGCATTGGCAACATGGCCTTCAGAGACTGTACGAGTTTGACGGATGTGGTTATCCCTGACAGCGTGCTGAGCCTTGGCAATGACGCATTCAATGGATGCCTGAGCCTGAAAAGTATCATCATTGGGGATGGTATTTCCAATTTTTTGAGTAGGACCTTTGCCGAATGCGTAAACCTGGAAACGGTGAGACTTGGAGCAAGCCTGACCTCCATGGGGGGAGACACCTTCACAGGGTGTCTTAGCTTGAAGTGGATAGATGTCAGCCCGGATAGCCCCTTCTTTTCCAGTGTGGATGGAATCCTCTTTGATAAAACATTGAGTCAGCTCGCTTTCTATCCGCCCAATTACCCAAACACAGAATATACGGTTCCCGATGGGGTGAAAGAGGTTTATGGCCTGGGTCAATGTCTAAACTTGAAGCGCGTCACCCTTCCCTTTTCTGTGGAGAGGATAAGTTCTTTTTCAAAGTCCGTTACAGACGTTTATTTTAAAGGAAACGCACCCGGTGCCCTCGGATACGTTCCGAACTATTTCACGATCCATTACCTGAAGGGAACTGTCGGATGGACTAAAACCAGGTTTTCCTGGTTGGAATTTTTTACTCTGGAAACGTGGACGCTGCCGGCAGATGAGCCGGAGGTATTTATCCCGAAAAAAACGGTGAAGGACGGGAAAGTGGAGATGACACTGGTCTTTGGCGGGACGTTACAGAGCAGCACGAACCTGAAGGATTGGGAACCGGTCGAGACGGCGAGTCCTTATCTGGTTTCGGTCCCCATCGGCGGCGGGAAATTCTACCGGACAATCGCCGTAGAGGTTGAGCCACCGGATTTGGCTCCATAAAGAAGTATTTTCATTTTTATAATTCTACGGAGCAGGATGGGGGGAAAGTTCCCATCCTGTCTTTTTAGGGGAAGGGATATAAGCGGCCGGGCGCGCATCTCCAAAGAAAATCTCCCGAAAAATAGGCTGTTCTACGGCAGGGCATCTGCTAGTCTGATCAGCGGCTGAATATGAAAAAATCAGATCACAATCCACAGCAAACTTTACCGGCATCAGGTGCCGGTTTCACGCGCCGGAACGTTCTAAACAGAGCCGCTTCTCTTTTCCAGGGCATTATCATCGTTTTTATTCTGGCACTGACGAGTTTCACGGTTCAGGCCCAGACACCTAAACCGGTCAAGCCCGAGGGCTACGGGACCTACGCCAATCCTTTCGCGATCAAGCAAGCGGAGCATCTGCTCTGGATGAGCCAGAACGTTGCTTTTTCTGCGGGACAATATTTTGTCTTGATGAACGATATCGACGCCTCGGCAACGGAGAGCTGGGAAACGGGCAAAGGTTTTCCGCCGATCGGCAATGCCTCGAGCAAGTTCGGTGGCCGTTTTTACGGGGACGGGAAGAAGATCAGCGGTTTAAAAATAAATCACGCTGGCGCCACTTACACGGGCCTCTTTGGTTATGCCGATGGAGCGCTTATTGATCAGCTCCGACTGGAGAATCCCTCCATTCAGGGCGGAAGCTGGACGGGAGCCCTGGTCGGTTATTTAAATAATGGTCAGGTGAATGGCTGCAGTGTTACGGGCGGCGCCTTGATCAGCGGAGGTGATTATGTGGGCGCGCTGGTCGGTGCGGCCTACAAGAGTGCGTTCTCATGGTGTTACGCGGTGGCGCAAGTGAGCGGTCAGAACTACGTGGGCGGGATTATCGGAATGAATGCGACCGAGACATCGCTCTCGGGCTGTTACACGATGGGCAGCGTCACGGCCTCCTCACTTTATGCGGGCGGCCTGACGGGCTGGAGCGCCGGAGTCGTGAGCGCCTGTTATTCGACGGCGGTCGTGAGAGGTTATGACCGCGTGGGCGGCTTGATCGGCCAGAATACCAAAGCGGTCAACTCCTGCTATTCGGTGGGGTATGTGGTCGGCACGGATAAGTACAAAGGAGGCCTGGTCGGTTACGGAACGATTACTTTGAGCGACAGTTACTGGGATATTCAGACGAGCGGGCAACTGACTTCGGCCGGCAGCCATGTGGGCTCCGGTCTGACGACAGCGCAGATGAAAAATATGAACTCGTACTGGGGATGGAATTTCTCCAGTTTCTGGGATATCCACTCGCAGATAAATCGCGGCTACCCGTTCATGCGTTCGCTGGTGCCTTATCAGACTTCGACGATTCCACCCGAATGGGAATATACGATCAGCAAGGGACGCCTGACAATGAAGTGGGCGCAGTCTTCGGGCGCATGGCTGGAGCGCTCCATAAAAATGGATGGGGGTTGGGAGAGAGTTCCGGAGGACGAGCTCAAGCTTTCGGAGGGCTACTACAGCCTGAGTGTTCCTTATCTCACGGCTCTCATCAAGCGGCGGTATTATCGCCTGGGCCGTGAAGCGCTGATCCAGCCGGCAAATAATCCATAAGTAATCCATAAGCGCGATTTCTTGCAGTCGGCCGGGGGTGAATCTGAAGCTCCCGGCCGAATGACATTTTATTCCGCAATTCCCCCCGGGTTTCACGGGATCCCGGGCGGGTTCTGTCTTCCTCTTTCTCAAAATATCGGATGATGGCTTTTTTGCCATAGATGCCAGGGAGAGGATGGGGACTCGTCGGAGTTGGTGGTTTTCTATTGCCCATGGTTTCACAAGATCATAATGGCAACAAGAAACTATGGATCGGATTAATCATGCTGGCATCGGGTGCGCTGGTCGGGGCTTCGGCTGCGACGGCTTCCACGGATGCAGCTCAGGCGATGAGTTCAACTCTCAATGCAGGCTCGGGCGCTCTGGACCTGGCCGCACTGGTACAGGCCGCGACGCCTCTCTTGAGCGCAGGCGGGGTGAGCCTCTTTAAATACTTCCTGCCTAAAATTCCGCGGGCGATTCTTCCATTTCTGTCTCCTTTTCTGGGAGCGGCAGTGGAGGTGTTGGCTCATCTGGCGGGTCTCTCCGAGGCCAGTCCTTTGCGAGGTGCTCTTCTGGGTGCCTGTGGTGTCTTCGTTCACGAAGCGTTCTCTCAATCCAAAAAAATCCTCTCTTCCGAACAACAATAGAAACAATGAAAATCAGAATGATGAAACAGAATATCTCACGCTCTTTACGGAGCCTGCTTTGGTCTTTACGCTGCAGGGCAGGGGGCTCCGGGAGCGCTAAGGCTCTGGCTAATGAGAGCGGCCGCCATGGTGCGGCCCTGACCAAACGCAGCGCGGATGCAATCGCCCAGCGCTGGCTCCTGGGGTGCCTGGCCGAGGATACCACCGAGATCCAACCGTGCGCCCTGGCTTCCACGCTTCCCTGGGGAGTCATTACCGATACGGCGCAGGCGGCCGGCGAATACCTGAGTGTTGAGCTCTTGGGTGCGATCCCGGGGACGATTCGCGCTGTGGCTGCCGGCAGAATCGCCGCCGGAGTTCCCGTCTACACGGCGCCTTCCGGGAAAGTGCAGGTCCTGCCGACGAGTGCCGGGACCTATTATCAGGTGGGCTACAGCGTCACCGATGCCGCAGCCAACAATGATGAACTGGAGATCGTCAGTTGTGTGCCTCGACAGATAAGTGTCGAAGCCCAGCCCTAAAGAAACACGAGAATAGAAAGAGATAAAATGAATTCAGAAATAAAGAAGAAACCCTTTGATGTGAGCGGGGAGACCTCCGCCCTTTTGCAGCCGGGGCAGATCGCCCTGGCCAATGATTCGCGCTTCAATGAAGCCTACCTCAGCCAGCCGCTCACCGCTTATGCCGTGGGCTGGAGCGATGAGGGTTCCCTGATGGGCGACCTGGATTTTGTAGCGCCGCCAGTCCTGGTGCCCCGCCGCTTTGAATATCGCAAGGCGGATAATAACGAGGAATTCCTGGAGGAGCGTGAGGATATCCGCGCTATCGGTGCAGAGTTCCGCCGCGTGGAACCTTCGGGCGAGATTATCCTGGGCAAGACCTACAACAAGGGGTTAACGCTGCGGGTGGACCTGGACCAGGTGAGCGGGATTGCGAATTGGAGGCAGGTGGCCGTGGCAAGGCTCTTGCGCCGACTCTTCAGAGCCGAGCTCAGGCGTGCCATCGCGCTCCTCTATGATGCGAGCAGCAACACGCCGGTGACCTGGAGCGGTGCCGCGGGTGAAGACCCGGATTCGGACCTGATCAGCGCGCTACAAACTGCGGCGGATTCCTCGGGGCTCAAACCCAACCGGGTTCTCTTCGGCGATTCCGCCTGGGCAGCCCGGAGCCTCTCGCATCGTGCACAGAGCACTGCGGGCGGCTTCGCATCGGCCACGCTGAGTCCGGAGGCCCTGGCCGGATTGGTCGGTGTCGAGCAGGTGCGCAGATGCACCCAGCGCCGTCAGTCTGGTGCCGTTAAGGTCGGCTTTGCTGAGAATCTGGTTCTCCTCTTCAGCGCCTATGCACATCAATCGGTGGAAGACCCGAGCAACATCAAGCGCTTCGTGACGCCGTGCGAGGATGGCTCTCTCTACCGGGTGTATGAGCAGGCCCTGACTGGCAAGATCACCGATATCACCGTGGAGCATTACTCCAATATCGTGATCACTTCTTCGGTGGGTGTCGGGGCGTTAGTCGTCAGCACCGAAGCCGAAGTCGAAGAAGAGGCGTAATCTCTTTTTTCCCGGGCGGGTTCTTTCCCCGCATCAAGATGCCGCATTCCTTTCGGGGGGTGCGGCATTTCTATTTCCGGGAGCTCAATAGGCTGATTCGGTCGTTTCCCGGGCTGAAACTATTTCTTTTCCGGCGTCGATAATCAGTGTAATCTGGTATCAGTATTTGGGAGATAAATCTTGGATGAAAATAAAAAGTCTTATCATTATTCTGACAATGGTGCTCATCTCTCTGGTTCAGGGAGCCGAGGCGCCGCAGCCTTATCAATACGCACGGGATATTGCCTATCGTCCTGCAAGCGATGCGCAGCACACGAACCGGTTGTGCCGGCTGGATGTGGCCTATCGTCCGGAGTCGGCCTCTAAGCCGGTCGTGGTCTGGTTCCATGGAGGCGGTTTGACGGCTGGGCGGAGGGAAATCCCCGAGGCACTTCTGAAAGATCAACTGGTGATCATAGGCGTGGAGTATCGGCTGGCTCCCGAAGTTAATACCGACGAGATTATCGATGACGCCGCTGCGGCCGTGGCCTGGACTTTTGACCACTGCGCCGAGTATGGAGGAGATGCGAAGAAAATTTTTATTGCGGGCCACTCTGCCGGGGGATACCTGGTGAACATGGTCGCTCTGGATCAGGCCCGGCTGAAGAAGTACGGGAAAGAGGCTAATGAACTGGCGGGAGCTATTCCCTACAGCGGGCATTCGATCACTCACTTCACCACGCGCCAGACGATGGGAATGCCTGCGCATCAGGCCCTGATCGACAGCACGGCTCCTCTATACTATGTTCGGGCCGATGCGCCGCCGCTTCTGATTCTCTCGGGCGACCGGGAGCTCGAGCTCTACGGCCGCTATGAAGAGAGCGCATTCTTCTGGCGGATGCTCAAACTGGCCGGCCACAAGGATTCCAAGCTCCTGGAGCTGGATGGATTTGACCACGGTAATATGGCGGAACCGGCTCATCTTCTGGCTCTGCGATTCATCCGCGAGCGCTCGCAAAACAAATAGAATTTTAATATCAATCAATAGAATCCATGCAATACAGAAAATTTGGAAAAACCGGGGAGCAGGTATCGGCTCTGGGTTTCGGGATGATGCGTCTGCCGCTTCTGGATAAGAATCCCGAACACATCAATGAGGAGGAAGCGCGCAACATTGTCCGCTACGCGATCGATCAGGGGGTGAACTACATCGATACGGCTTACCCGTACCATGGCACAAGCTTTGAAGCCGGCGGCCAGAGCGAGCCTTTCACTGGCAAAGTGCTGCAGGGTGGATATCGCCAGAAGGTGAAACTGGCGACCAAGCTGCCCTCATGGCTGATACAGAAGGAGGCCGATTTTGACCGTTATCTGGATGAGCAGCTTGCGCGGCTCCAGACCGATTACATCGATTTTTATCTGATCCATACGCTGGACCGGAGATATTGGCCGCAGGTAAAAGAGGCCGGGCTCTTTAAGTTCATGAAGCGGGCTCTCTCTTCGGGACGGGTTAAGCATCTGGGCTTTTCCTTCCACGACGAGCTTTCCCTCTTCAAAGAGATCGTGGATGCTTACGACTGGGAGTTTTGCCAGATTCAATATAACTACCTCGATGAGCGATATCAGGCCGGCAAAGCCGGTCTGGAATATGCGGCCGGCAAGGGACTGGGTGTGGTGGTGATGGAGCCTCTCCGGGGTGGCGCACTGGTCGATGGGATTGCACCGGCTGCCCGGGAGCTCTTTCGCCAGGCTCATCCCTGGAAGACGGAGGCCGGTTGGGGATTGGAGTGGGTTCTGAATCACCCGGAGGTTTCCGTCGTGCTGAGCGGCATGTCCGAATTGGAGCACGTTCAGGAAAATATCGCCGTGGCGAGCCGAGTCGAAGCCGGTTCGATGAAACCCGCTGATCTGGAGGTGATCGAGCAGGTGAAGAAAATTCTGGAAAGCGGCAACAAAGTCCGCTGTACCTCCTGCGGCTACTGTATGCCTTGCCCGCATGGGGTCAATATCCCGGAGAATTTTAAGCTCTATAACGTGGCCTTTGCGCTGAATCGGCTGGAGGCTTCGCGCTTCAGCTATGGGCTTTTATCGGAGAAACAGCGGGCCTGCTCCTGCGTGGAGTGCGGGAGCTGTGAGCCGCGCTGCCCGCAAGGTATCCCGATTATTGAGAGCCTCAAGGAGGTTCACCGGACGCTGAAGGGCTAGGATAGCCGGCTGCTCCGGCAGGGGAGTCGAAAAGAAATTTGAATACGGGTCAAATTTCAACTTAACTTTTCTTGACAATATGAAGTAGGTTAACTAATCTTGGGAGAGTCGAGGATATCGAATGAGAACGCTGGTAATAGGAATAGATAGTGGCACCCAATCCACCAAAGCATTGGTGGTGGATGTCAAGGATGGGAAAGTGCTTGCCGCTGCGAGTGAGAGTTACGACTTGATCGCCGGTCTGCCGGCAGGAGCCAAAGAACAGAATCCCTCAGATTGGATTGAGGCGGTGCGTAAGTCTATTCAGAGGGCCATGGCGGAGGCTGCAGCCGACCCGAGTGAAGTCAAGGCGATCGGCGTGAGCGGCCAGCAGCATGGTTTTGTACCTCTGGATAAGGCGGGCAAAGTGATTCGTCCGGCCAAGCTCTGGTGCGATACCTCTACAGCGGAGGAGTGCAAGGAGATTACCGAGAAACTGGGCGGCCTCGACGGGGCTATTCATGAGCTGGGCAATGCGGTGCTGCCGGGCTTTACGGCAGGCAAAATTCTCTGGCTTAAAAAACATGAACCCGAGAACTACAAGAAACTGGCAACCGTCCTTCTGCCCCATGACTACATCAACTACTGGCTGACTGGCCGGGAGGTGATGGAATACGGCGACGCCAGCGGAACGGCTCTCTTCAATGTACGCACCCGTTCGTGGTCGCCTAAAACATTGGCTGCCATCGATGACGAACTCTTTAACAAGCTGCCCCGGCTCATTTCGAGCGATCAGCCTGCGGGCACCCTCAGCCAGGAAACCGCGGCAATTCTGGGTCTAAATAAGGGGACTCTGGTCAGCGCTGGCGGCGGAGACAATATGATGGGCGCCATTGGTACGGGCAATACCCGCGAGGGAGTGATTACGGCCAGTCTGGGCACCAGCGGCACGAT